>JAOXSA010000293.1 GCA_025800245.1 Amphritea sp.
CACTGGGTAAGCCGGTTATCGATCACTGGTGGCAGACTGAAACCGGCTGGGCGATCTGCGGTAACCTGACGGGTATTGAGACTCTGGAACCAAAACCAGGTTCAGCAACCGTACCAGTAAGCGGTTTCAATGTTCAGATTCTGGATAACGAAGGTAATGAGGTACCTAACGGCGAGCAGGGTAATATCGCGATTAAACTGCCTCTGCCGCCAAGCTGTCTGCCGACTGTCTGGGGTGATTTCGAACGTTTCCGTACCGGTTACCTGTCTGAATTCCCGGGCTACTACAGCTCAGGTGACGGTGGTTACAAAGATGAAGACGGCTATGTGTTTATCATGGGTCGTACCGATGACGTAATTAACGTTGCAGGCCATCGTCTGTCTACCGGCGAGATGGAAGAGATCGTTGCTGACCACCCGGCGGTAGCTGAGTGTGCAGTAATCGGCATCAACGACCCGTTGAAAGGTCAGGAGCCAATCGGTCTGGTACTGTTGAAGAACGGTGTTGAGATCGAAAATGATCAGCTGCAGTCTGAACTGGTAGCGATGGTTCGTAAGGAGATCGGTGCGGTAGCCTGCTTTAAGCGTGCGGTTATCGTTCAGCGTCTGCCGAAGACCCGTTCCGGTAAGATCCTGCGTAAACTGCTGCGTCAGATTGCTGATGGACAGGATTACACCATTCCTTCCACCATCGACGATCCGGCAAGCCTGCCAGAAATTCAGGAGATTATGGGTCAGAACGGCCTGATCAGCTAAGTTCTTGTCATAAGCTCTTGTGATTGTCAGCCCGAGGGATCGGGCTGACTGGCGTTTCCGCCACCCCTTAGTCTTACTACCAAGTCCCTGGTAATTTTCAGGCAGTCCTGCGGGCTGCCTTTTTTCGTTTCTGGATGTTGCAACGCCATTGGGGCTGCTTTATCAGGGGTTACTTGTTCTCTGAGGTCGATACCCGTAACAGAATCCAATCCAGCGCGCGAGTAGGCAGAATGCGCCTCAGATAGCCAAACAGATAAGTCGGAATGGTGACGTAATAACGGGCTTTAGGGCGTTTACTTTCGAGCGCATGGACGACTTTATTCAGCACCGCCTCAGGCCCTAAGGTGAAAGGGTCATTACTGTCCTGGTTATTGCCAAGCCGTTTCTGAACCGCTTCGTAGGTACTGCGGAAGGGACTGTTAGGAATATCAATATTATCCAGAAAACGCTGATAGGCGTTCTCCCGGAACTTACTGGTTACCGGTCCCGGTTCAATCAAGGAGATATGAATGTCGGTATCTGCCAGTTCCTGGCGTAGCGTATCGGTGTAGCCCTCAATGGCAAATTTGCTGGTGTTGTAAGCGCCGCGAAAGCGCAGAGTGATCAGTCCCAGCACAGAGCTGTTCTGAATAATCCTTCCGTAGCCCTGACGGCGCATCAATGGCAGTACCCGACAAGTGAGTTCATGCCAGCCCAGCAAGTTGGTTTCCAGCTGTTGCCGCAGAACATCCCGGCTGAGATCTTCGATCGCGCCGGGCTGACCATAGGCGCCATTATTAAACAGTGCGTACAGCTCGCCATCGGTTTGCTGTTCAACCCAATCCATCGCTGTATGAATAGATTCTGATGAATCCAGGTCCAGTTGACAGGCTTCCAGTCCCTGCGCCTGCAACATGGCGACATCGTTCGCATTGCGTGCGCTGGCCAGTACCCGGTAGCCTCTTTGTTGTAATCCAAGGGCGACGTGATAACCAATACCGCTGGAACACCCGGTAATCAGAACCGATTTCATGATCAGAATCCCTGCAAACAGAATCAAAGGCGCAAGTCTAACCTGCGTCGGGGGCAGTGGGAACCGTTGCCGGATTATGCTTTAACAGCGCTTTCGGTCAGTAGCTCAAGAAACTCGTCTTCCGGCAGGGCGCGACTGAAATAATGCCCCTGAGCATAGTTGCAGCCTTCAGCCAGCAGGAACTGAAGTTGCTCTTCGGTTTCCATACCTTCGGCAATGACTTCCAGCCCCAGACTGTTAGCCAGGGCGATGACTGCGCGGGATATGGCCTGATCATTGTGATCGTCAGGGATATCCATGATAAATGAACGATCAATTTTAAGTCGGTTCAGCGGCAGCTTCTTCAGGTAACTGAGGGATGAATAGCCAGTGCCGAAATCGTCAATGGCCAACTGAATGCCCATCTCCCGCAACTGCCGGAGTTCATGGCCTGCATGGCTGGGGTTGTTAAGAATGACGCTCTCGGTCAGCTCCAGCTCGATCATGGTACTGGTGCAGTGGTGTTGTTGCAGAATCTCGGTAATTTCTGAGGCGAGGGAGTTATTGCCGAAATGACGGGCCGAGATATTCAGGGATATTTTAGGAATAATAATACCCCGGGATTTCCAGTCATTGATATAGCGACAAACCCGGCTCAGAACCCAGACATCAATATTGTCGATCAGGCCGGTTTTTTCGGCAACAGGGATAAATCGCGCCGGCTCAATCAGGCCTAATTGTGGATCTCGCCAGCGAATCAGAGCTTCGGCACCGATAATTTCCCGGCTGCGTAGGTCAAATTGCGGCTGGAAATGCAGCACGAACTGCTCCTGCTCCAGCGCATTGCGCATTGCACCGAGCATCAGAATCCGTTCGAAAGCCTGATCGGTCATATCCTTGGTGTAGAAATCGTAGCGACTCTTGCCGGATGCTTTGGCCCGGTACATGGCGGTATCTGCATTACGGACCAGGGTATCGGCATTATCGCTATCGTTCGGATAGAGACTGATGCCGATACTCAGCGTCACATGGAGACGCTGTTCATCAATAACAAAAGGCCGTCGGATTGCCGATATCAGATGCTGAGCAACCACTGCTGCATCCTCTGCGCGATCCAGATCGCTGCTGATTACCGTGAACTCGTCGCCTCCGAGGCGGGCGATGGTGTCATTGGCACGCACGCACTCTTTGAGGCGGATGGAAACCTGTTTAAGAAGCCGATCCCCCAGTCCGTGGCCGAAGCTGTCATTGATCTCTTTGAACTCATCCAGATCAAGAAACAGCAGAGCGACAATACTCTGATTTCGCTTGGCGTTGCGTATCGCCTGGTTAAGACGATCAGTAAACAGAAGGCGGTTGGGCAGCTGAGTCAGAGGATCGTGGTGGGCCAGATGGTCCAGACTCTTCTCTTTTTCCAGCAGTTGATTCTGAATCCGGATATGGTCGGTAATGTCCCGGGCTGACTCAACAATGCCATTGACCTTACCGTCGCTGTCGTAGAGAGGGCTGGCCATCAGTTCTACGGTTCTTTTATCGCCGTGCCTGTTGGTATGCTCATGAATCATGGTGGTCGAACGGTTCAGCGTGACAATCTCTTTTAAAGGGCAGCGATGATCGCTACCGTCACAAGGCATCTGGCTCTGATGAACTGCCAGGTGACACAGTTGATGCTGATTGGCAGAGCAGGGGGCTGATGGCTGTTGCAGGTAATCGTCTTTGGCGGCTTTATTGGCAGTGATAATTTCGTAATTGGTGTCGATCACCATCACCGGGTCACCAATACAGTCGATCACGGCCTGCAGGAAGCGCTTCTCTTCCTGAGAGCGGGCTTCTGCTTCTTTGCGTTCTGAAATATCCCGAACCGTTGAGACCACCAACTCTTTATTGCCCAGTGTCAGCAATCGGGAGCTGACTTCAACCGGCAGAAGGTTTCCGGTACGGCTGATCTGAACCCCTTCGAAGACCTGGCGGCTGTTACACTCCCGAATACTGTCGACCTTTGCCTGCCATTTCTGAAGGGTATTAAACCGGGCGCTGATATCCAGAATTTTCAGAGACAGTAGCTGTTCGCGGCTGTAACCGAGCATATCGGTAGCGGCCTGGTTAACATCAAGGATGCGGGAATCTTCAACATTGATGACATAGAGAGCATCATTGCTGCTGTCGATCAGCGTCCGGAACATCTGTAGCTGGGAGTCGATACGGCGCTGCTCGGTGAGGTTGGTCATCAGACAGTGGGTCTGAATAAATGTGCCGTCAGGTTCCCGGGCGATTCGGCCATCGAAACGGACATCGATGACCGTGCCGCATTTCGTTCTCAGTTGGCAGTCGAGCATACTGACTTCATTACTCTGCCTGAACTGCTCAAACAGCTGATCGAAGTTTTCAGCAAATGGTTCGACCAGAAGACTTTTAAAAGGCTGGCCTTCGATCTCCTCATTGCTGTATCCCATAATTTCCCGCCAGCGCTCATTAACCTCCAGGAAACAGCCCTGCTCATCCAGTGACTGGTAAGCCAGAGGGGAGTTCTCAAAAAAACCACGGTAGCGCTGCTCGCGGTGCTGACTGCTGTGTAACTGTTGCGTCAGGGTATTGATAGCGTCGCGCATGACCTCCAGGAAGTGGTTCTGAAGCCGGTCAATCAGGTTCTGTCGGGTCAGGATACCGGTTGCCTGGCCGTTCTTATCCGCCACAATCAGGCGGCGGATGCGGGTCTGTTCCATCTTCTGGCGCGCAACAATCAGTGAAGTGCCTTCCGGTACTGTGATGACCGGTTTACTCATATGGGAAGCGACCTGGTTATGATCCAGATCGACTTCATCATCGAGCAGTCTGACCGCATCCCGTTCAGTAATGATGCCCTCGATTGATCGGACAGATCCGACAATCAGGCAACTGACCTGATACTGTGCCATCGCGGTGAAAGCGGACTTAAGAGACGCATCGGCGTCGATACAGACGATTTCCGGTTCCATTACCGCATCGACCAGCCTTACTTCGGTGAGATATTCGATACCGATATGTTGTACAAAATCGCTCTCGGAGGTGATGCCACGCAGGCTGTTGTCACTATTAACAACCACGATATGCCGCAATCGGCGGGACTGCATCGCTTTATACGCAGTCTGGTAGTCAGTGTTGCCGGGCAGGGTATAGACCGGAGAGGTCATCAGATCGGCGGCACTCAGGGCTTGCAGATTATCGCTGCCGTTATGGATCAGGCGCAACACGTCCCGCTCGGTAACAATACCGATCGGCCTGCTATTAAGATCCGTAATAACGATCGAGCTGACATGAGCCCGACGCATCCGTTGTAAGACGGTTGCTGCAGTCTCTTCAGGTGAGGCCTGAAGTACATCCATGCTGCAGATCCTGTCGAGTGTTAAAGACCCGTCCGTCATCCTTCGTTCCTGCTAAGTCCGTTTTTTTTGAGGCGCAAATTCTAGAGCATCAAGAGGATAGTAGTATAAATCCAGATCAATTGTATGGTTTATTTGTTGAAACTTCGTGCAACAGAAATAAATTGATTATTGCCAGATTGGAATTAATTTATTTATGTGATGCGAATTGATGATCCCTTTTATTTCAGTAACCTAGTCTCATCCCTAAGACCCTGAACTGCGGTGCGCTCAGACAGAGCTGCGTAACACCATCAGGGCATTACAATTACGAATATAAACGCTCAGATTATGCTGGCAGCCTGCCTGCATTAATCCAATTATTAGAGACTGAACTATGCCTGTATTGAATGAAACACACGATCTGAATCTGCGTAGCTGGGTGAGCTCTGCAAACGCTGCAGACACGGATTTCCCGATTCAGAACCTGCCTTTTGCTGAATTTCGTCGTCAGGGTAGCGATGAAGCATTCCGTGGTGGTGTGGCAATCGGTGATCAGATTGTCGATCTGGCAGCGGCTCAGAGCCTGTTCAGCGGCGAAGCTGCTGAAGGTGCGGCAGCCTGTACAGAAACAACCCTGAACAATTTCATGGGCATGGGACAGTCTGTATGGTCTGCACTGCGTCTGGCATTGTCCCGCATGTTGCGTGAAGGTGCTGCTGAACAGCAGGCACTGGAAGCCTGCCTGGTTGCGCAAAGTGATGCTGAATTCGCACTGCCATGTGTGATTGGCGATTACACCGACTTCTACACCTCTGTATTCCACGCCACCAGCGTCGGTAAACTGTTCCGTCCTGATAACCCGTTGCTGCCAAACTACAAGTGGGTACCGATCGGTTACCACGGTCGTAGCTCATCCATCGACGTATCTGGTCAGGAATTCAAGCGCCCATGTGGTCAGACTAAGGCACCGGATGCGACTGAGCCAAGCTTTGGCCCTTGTAAGCGTCTTGACTATGAACTGGAGATGGGTATCTACATCGGTAAGGGTAACGATCTGGGTGCACCGATTGCACTGGATGACAGTGATCAGCACGTATTCGGCTTCTGCCTGTTCAATGACTGGTCTGCCCGTGACATTCAGGCGTGGGAATATCAGCCACTGGGTCCATTCCTGGCGAAGAACTTTGCCTCTACTGTATCGCCATGGATTGTAACCAATGAAGCGCTGCTGCCATACCGTGCGGAGTTTACCCGTGATGCGGCTGATCCTCAGCCAATGCCGTACCTGTCTTCCGATAAGAACAGCAGCGAAGGTGCGCTGGATGTGAAACTGCAGGTACTGCTGCAAACAGAGAAGATGCGTGCAGCTGGCGAGGCGCCGACCCAGGTATCCCAGTCAAACTTCATTCACTCTTACTGGACCGTTGCCCAGATGGTTGCACACCATACTGTAAACGGTTGTAACCTGCGCCCGGGTGACTTCTTTGGCTCTGGTACTCAGTCCGGTCCGGAACACGAAGAGGGTGGTTCCCTGCTGGAACTGAGCCGCGGCGGTAAAGAAGCATTCAGCTTGCCAAACGGTGAGCAGCGTACTTTCCTGGAAGATGGTGATGCGGTTGTAATGCGCGGTTTTTGTGAGAAAGAGGGCGCGGCACGAATCGGTTTCGGTGAAGTGGTAAGCACTGTGTTGCCAGCCAACGGCTGATTGATCTGAGCGATATTGAGAAAGCGGTCTTATGACCGCTTTTTTTATGTATCAATGTTGCTGAGACCGGCATAAAAAAGCCGGTATCTGAATGTTCAGAACCGGCAGACAGAGGAGCTTTCAGCAGTGCAAGGGGTACTGCTAAGCGATCAAGTAGCTCAGATTCATTGTGCGCTCTGAATGACAGCCTGGCGATGATTCAAACAGTCAGATACTTGTTGAAAGCGGACGGAGTATTACTTCTTCGGCTTTTTCCGGAAGATATTCAGCAGTTTTTGCTTAGGATCATTCTCTTCAGTGGGCAGCGCTTTCTCGAAGCGGTCTTTCATATTATCCAGACGCTGTTCTTTGCGTTTATGCCGGGCATCATCCCGGCGACTGCTGATATCAACGATCTTGTCACTCATCGGCATTTTTCTTCAGATTTGTATTAATAGAAGTTTAGCTCTGTAGCACTTTCAGAGGAAGCCCAAGCAGTGCATCTCCCAGTCCGCTGAAATACCAGATAATAGCGATCAGACCTGCAACTGTGACCAGATACCAACAAGCTGAGAAAATCTGGCCATAGCGATCCAATGGTAGCAGGAGGCTGTGATGGCGAGCGCGCCACTCAAAAATGATCTCAAGACTACCGACAATCAGCAAGAAGCCCAGCAGGGCAAGTCCCAGCGTATAACTGAGCCAGATCCCTCCAGCAACCGCAATACAGCAAAGGATCAGCCCGGCAACAGAATGCATTGAGAAGGCGATGCTTTTGAGTACATGACCTCCGTCCAGCGGTAGAATCGGTAGCAGATTAAACAGATTTAATAGCGCGTTAAAAGCGCTCAGACCGGCAAAGAATATTTCTCCGGTAAGCCAGTAAGCCAGAAGTCCCAATACCGACAGCCCGAGACCGAAGAATGGTCCCATCAACGAGATATAAACATCCTGCCAGCGCGTATTAATACGCCCGTCACTCAGCGCCAGTCCGCCCAGAAACGGTATCAGGTAGATACCTTTGGTCTTAAGGCCGAAGTGCTTCATCGCCCGTACATGGCCATACTCATGCACAACAAGACAACCCACCAGCGCCAACGCAAAGGGCAGTGAGAAAAACCAGGAGTAGGCCGCCAGACTGGCGCCCGCCAGTACAGCTTTAATCACTTTAGCGCTTTTCAGGAGCTTTAAACCCAGTGCGGCAAGCCCTACAAGACTGAAAGAGCGCTTCTCCTGACGGATCTCGACACTGGGAACTTGTTGTTCCATTTCCGCCTGATTGCGATTGCCCTCTGATACCAACTGGTCATCAACAAAGAAGGCGTAATCAGCCTGAAATGGCTGCCAGTTGATCCGGCTTTCAAGGCGACATTGAAGGGTCTCGCCCCGGTCATTGGTCAGCTCAAACAGGTGCTGGCTCTGGCCATCAAAATCTTCCCGGGCATCACTGCGGGATACCGGGGTGTCATTCCAGTACAGCAGTTGCCAGCCGGCCATTGAGCCTTCCAGGCGGATCTTATGGCTGTGCCACTGAAAGTTGAGTATTTCCACGTTGTCGCTCTCTTGTCTGAATCTGCGCGCATGGTTACATAACTGGCGGACGGTATAAAGGCTATTTCCTCAAATGCGCCTATGCGCTCTCAGTGGAAAGCTTTAGACTCTGCGGGTCATATCGACAGGGAAGGAGTTTTTAAATGGAATCAGTACTTAAGCATACGCTATCAATACTGAATGGAACGCTTGTACTGGGCACACTGCTGGCATCGTTGCTGTTGCTATCGGGCTATTCATATAATCTGGGCAGTTTCGGTGCCTTTGGCCTCGGCGCTGATGCAATTCCCCTGAACTTTAGCGACAGCGTTGCGGCTTCGTTTTATATGGGCGTGTTTTTGATTGCACAGGTGTGGAGTAATAGCTACATCATCTGGCTGGCCGTGTTAAGTCCTGTTATTGCCATTCTATTTCTGTTTACAGTAGTTGTGATCTGCCGACAAACAGGGCTGGGTGATCGGTTGGTCGCTTGGGATGAAAGGCGTGAAGAGCTTCTCCAAGAAGGAGGTTTCAGTTGGTTACGTGTTGGCAGTGAGCTTTATGCTGTGTATCAAAAAGTAGGTAGTTGGGCTATTACTCTGGTTTTCGTTGTCACGCTGCCCATGCTGATTGTTGTAGCCCCTTTAAAATATGGCCAGGAGCAGGGAGAGAAATTAGTTGATGCCTTTGGTGACACTCCTGAAAATTGTCAGGGGTTGCTAAATAGTCAAAAGACCTGCTATTCACTGAGTAATCAGGAATCCGGTAAGATCATTACCCGGGGCGCACTGGTTATTGGTACCAACGATCATATCGCCTTATATAATGGCGAGCTGACTCAGGTCTACCGTCGTTCAGATAACCTTGTTCTTCAAATCAATAAGCCAGCCAATGACAAGCAGTAATCTTCCTATTCTCTATTCATTCCGCCGTTGCCCCTATGCAATGCGAGCCCGGCTGGCGATAGCTGGCAGTGGTATCGCTGTTGAGCTTCGCGAGATCGTCCTGCGAGATAAGTCGGCGGCGATGCTTGATGTATCACCTAAAGGCACTGTGCCGGTGTTAGTACTGCCTGATTGTCAGGTAATAGATGAGAGTCTGGATATTATCTATTGGGCATTGGGGCAGAGTGATCCGGATAACTGGTTGCTTACGGATACGCCGGAACAGGCTACTCAGGCCGGACAACTCATAGAGACAATTGATCAGCAGTTCAAGCCGAATCTTGATCGATACAAATACTTTGATCGCTTCCCTGAGCACTCTCAGGCCCATTATCGGGCTGCCTGCGAAGAGGTTCTGGAGCTATTTGAATCTTTACTGGAAACGCAGCGCTACCTTACAGGGGATCAGTGTAGCGTGGCTGATATCGCAACTTTCCCCTTTATCCGTCAGTTTGCACATGTTGATCGGGAGTGGTTTTTCGCTGCCGATTACCCGTGCTTACAGGCATGGGTAACCGGCTTTATTGAATCACCGTTGTTCACTTCGATTATGAAGAAATATACTCCCTGGCAAGCGGGTGATCCTAAGACTATATTCTCAGACAGTCTGTAGACATCACATTGCTTTATATATTTAACTTTCTGTTATTTAAGGCTTTTTAATGTGGTTGAAAAGCGTTTGCTCCAGAGATTAAATAACTTCTGAAGATCCTCAAAGCCCGCCTGATTTTTAGCAATGATCTCTTTGTCGCCGGTTTGTGAGTCGATGATCATCGCCAGCAGCTCACCTGTTTCCGAGTCATAAAACTCCAGTTCCAGCGTTGCATTGGCGATCTTATACTCTTTATCCTGCATGGCCAGGACAGCATCTTTGCCAGCGTTGATCAGAAGGCGGACCGGTATAAAATCGAGGACATTCTTTTCAGGATCAGTGCGGCTGATATCAGTAAGTGCCATGCGAATATAAGCTGTTTTACTACCAGGCTTATCTGTCAGGCTGTAATCCGGTGCAAGCTGGTGGCCGATAGCGTTATGAAATGCCTGGCTCATCGCTTTTATTTCAGCCGCTGTAATGCCTGAGTAACCCGTTCTCGAAGGCCAGATCTCGATAGGGGCGAGAATGAAGCTGTTGTACTGAGCGATTGTCTTACTGTCTATACCGGGCTTAACCCAGATCTTCGCCTTATCTACGTATGGATGGTCACGGAAATTACTGTAACTTTTCAGAAAGCCGGTATTTTCCGGTTTCTGAGGTTGTGTCTGGCAGCCACTAAGCAGTGCTGAGCTGATGAGCAGAGGGGCAATCCAGCGTGAAAGAGCCATACAGATATCCTTTTTCTGAACAGTTATGGGGCTGAGTGTAGCATCGGGGTGACCGCATAGGGAGTCAGAATCATTCGATAATGAATCCGTTCATTCCTAAGTGGTAGTGCATTTATGACCTGTTTACGTCATGATGCAGTGCAAAATAATCTGATAGGAAAGGATAAAGCGATGGATGATCTGTTGCCCGAACTCTGCGATCAGTTCCCGGAACTGGTTCAGGTTGTTGAGCCGATGTTTGGTAACTTCGGTGGCCGTGAGCGCTTCGGCGGTGAAATTGTTACCCTGAAAGCGTTTGAAGATAACTCACTGGTACGCGAACAGGTTGCGCTGCCGGGTGAAGGCCGCGTTCTGGTGGTTGATGGCGGCGGTTCTATGCGCCGGGCGATGCTGGGTGATATGCTGGCTGAAAAAGCGGCGAACAATGGCTGGGCCGGTATCATCATCTACGGCTGTATCCGGGATGTGAATGCCATCGCTGATCTGGATCTGGGTGTTCAGGCATTGGGCGCTCATCCGATGAAGACTGATAAGAAAGGTGTTGGTGAGCTGAATGTTGAAGTCACGTTCGGTGGCGTAACCTTTAAGCCTGGCCACTACCTGTATGCCGACAATAATGGCGTACTGGTATCACCTGAGAAGCTGGAACTGGCTGAATAAGGCTGGTCATTAAAGAACTCATTAAAAAAGGCTGTCAGATCGCTCTGGCAGCCTTTTTTGTTTCGGATAGTCGGTGATCAGAGAGTGTGATTACTCAGGAATCACAGTGCCCTTAATCTGATAGGCCTTGCCGCGAAACAGGGCCAGTGTTTCACCGCGCTGGTTGGTCAGGGTGACATCGTAAACGCCGGTACGACCACTGCGGCTTCGCTCAACAGAGGTCGCAATCAGCGTATCACCTTCAAAACCCGGTGCCAGATAATCGATACTGCAGCCGCTGGCTACGGTAACCCGGTTATAGGTGTTGCAGGAATGAGCAAACGCGGTATCACAGAGTGTGAACATGCAACCGCCATGGCTGATCGCATGCCCATTGAGCATATCCTTGCGGATCTTCATCGACAGGCGGGCGTAGCCCGGTTTTACCTCATCAATGCTCATGCCCATTGCCTGAGCGCAGTGATCGCGCTCATGCATGGCCGCGCTGCTGGCTTCAGCCAGTTGTTGCGGTGTCATATCGTCTGTTGTCATGCAGCGCCTCCGGCGACTTTACGCAGCATCAGTGGGGATGCCCGGTAGCGATCTTCGCCATAGGCATCCATCAGGTTGTCCAGCACATCCAGAGCATAGCTCAGTCCCAGATTACCGACCCATTCGATCGGGCCAGCAGGGTAGTTCACACCACCTTTCATCGCGATATCAACGGCGGCTTCATCACAGACCTGCTGGTTGACCGCATCGTAGCCTTCGTTAGCCAGCATGCATACGGTGCGCATGACCGCCATACCCGGCAAATCATCAATGATGCTGACCGCTTTGCCGATTGCCTGGAACAGACCGGTAGCGGCCTGGACAGCCTCATCAGAAGCCTGATCAGCTGGTGCCAGTGCGATGCGACTGGCGTTGGCATAATCCAGCGCCAGATCAAAGTTCACCAGATTCGGACGGAAAGTTTCAGCTGCACGCTGTGTCGTGAACTGGCCGTTGGTCAGCATCAGGGTGGCATCCCCCACCATGATCATGCCTTCCACTTCATCATTTTCGACCCGGTTTACAGTGATACCCGCTGCTTCAATCAGTGGTACCAGTGCTTCAGCAACACCCAGATCACCTTCGATGGTAATCTGAGACGGTGCCGCGCAGGCTTCTGCTGTAGCAGGCTGCGCTTTCTCAGCACCTTCACTGTAATCGTAGAATCCGCGACCGCTCTTACGACCAAAGTGGCCGGCATCCACCAGTTCTTTCTGAATCAGGGATGGCAGGAAGCGCTGATCGTTGTAGAAGGCTTCAAATACGGAGCAGGTAACTGCGTAATTTACATCGTGGCCAATCAGGTCCATCAGTTCGAATGGTCCCATGCGGAAGCCGCCGCATTCACGCAACAGGGCGTCAATGGTAGCGATATCTGCAGCGCCTTCCTGATTAATACGCAGGCCTTCGGCGTAGAACGGACGGGCAACCCGGTTAACGATAAAGCCCGGAGTGGACTTAGCGTGTACCGGCAGTTTGCCCCAGCTGGCAGACAGCTCGTAAATGTCAGCGGCGATGGCTGGATCGGTGTCCAGACCACTGATCACTTCAACCAGCTTCATAATCGGAGCCGGGTTAAAGAAGTGCATACCGACCAGGTTCTGTGAGCGTTTCAGCGCCGAGCCGATAGCGGTGACAGAGATAGAGGAGGTGTTGGTAGCGATCACAGTCTGCTCGGAGCAAATCTCTTCCAGTTGTGAGAAAACCTGCTGTTTTACATCCAGACGTTCAACAATGGCTTCGATCACCAGTGCCGCAGGAGCCAGATCGGTCAGCGCCGCGACAGGTTGAATGCGACCAACCAATGCATCCGCATCTTCCTGGCTCATACGACCTCGATCAACCAGCTTGCTCAGACCTTTGCTGACACCATCGATACCACGCTGAGCAGCACCTTCAGCCGCATCAAACAGCAATACCGGATGACCAGCTTTGGCAGCCACCTGAGCAATACCGGCACCCATGGTGCCTGCGCCGATCACGGCAATGACAGAATCTTTAGAAAAACGACTCATCTGATAATTCTCCGGTTTGACTTTACTTGCCTTTGAACTCAGGCTGACGCTTATTCATGAATGCCGCAACACCTTCACGGTAGTCTTCGGTACGGCCTGCCAGAGTCTGCAGATCCCGTTCCAGATCCAGTTGCTCATCAAAAGTGTTGTTCGCAGAAGCCTGAATTGCACGCT
The DNA here is from genome assembly GCA_025800245.1 of Amphritea sp. Taxonomy (GTDB): domain Bacteria; phylum Pseudomonadota; class Gammaproteobacteria; order Pseudomonadales; family Balneatricaceae; genus Amphritea. Next base: position 13,448 of record JAOXSA010000293.1, read on the forward strand.
TGATCAGTGCCAGACCTTTGGTTGGCTGAGTTGCCAGTTGCTTAGCCATCGCCAGCGCAGCATCTTTCAGCTCTTCTGGCTCATAGGTTTTCCAGATCATACCCCATTGTTCAGCCTGCTCGGCAGACAGCTTATCGCCCAGTATCGACAGTGCCATTGCGCGAGGGAAGCCCACCGCCCGAGGCAGTGTCCAGGTGCCGCCGGAATCCGGTACCAGACCGATTTTGCAGAACGCCTGAATAAAGCTGGCAGCTTTGGATGCCAGCACAATGTCACAGGCCAGCGCGATATTGGCACCCGCGCCGGCTGCAACGCCGTTGACTGCGCAGATAACCGGCATCTCCAGACCTGAAATGGTGCGGATCATCGGGTTGTAGTTCTTTTCGATGGATTCACCCAGGTTTGGCATCTCTGCGCCCGGGTCAACATTACGGTCGCTCAGATCCTGGCCGGCACAGAAGCCACGGCCGTTACCGGTAATCAGCAGGCAGCGAACTTCAGCATTGGTTTTTACTTGTTTCAGCGCATCACGCATCTCTGCATGCATGTCGGTATTAAAACTGTTCAGGCTGTCCGGACGGTTCAGAGTCAGAACGGCAACGCCGTCGGTGATTTCAAATTCGATATTTTCGTATGCCATCGGTTTATTTTCCTTTGAAGTTCGGACGACGTTTTTCCATGAAAGCAGCGATGCCTTCATTACGGTCTTCGGTTGCGGCCAGCAGGGTGAACGCTTTGCGCTCCAGATTCAGGCCGGTTTCCAGTGTGGTCTCGTAGGCTTTCAGGAGAGACTCCTTGGCCAGACGAGCAGCAATCGGTGGCTTACGGGCAATGGTCTTAGCCAGCTTAAGCGCACGGGTATAGCTCATTTCCGGGATAGTCACTTCGCTGACCAGACCAAACTCACGGGCCTGATCGGCGCTGATAAATTCACCACTCAGCACCAGCTGCATCGCCATCGATTTGCCAACAGTGCGCAGCAGTCGCTGGGTACCGCCCGCGCCGGGAATAATGCCCAGATTGATCTCTGGCTGGCCGAATTGTGCGTTATCACCGGCGATCACGATGTCACAGTGCATCATCAGTTCACAACCACCACCCAGGGCGAAGCCGTTTACCGCAGCAACGATCGGTTTCGGGAACTGCGCGATACGCCGCCAGTAAGTCGGGCGAGGGTCGTTCATCACGCCCACTGCATCCAGTTCGGCCATCTCTTTGATGTCTGCACCGGCTGCAAATACTTTTTCACCGCCGGTAATAACAACCGCATTCACGGTGTCATCTGTATTGATAGTATCCAGTACCTCAGCAATCTCGCGCAGCAGGTTGGTGCGCAGGGCATTGCGGGCTTCAGGACGGTTGAGGGTAATGGTCACAACCCCGGCGTCGGCCGGGGACACCAGAATATCTTGATATTCAGACATTAGTTATCTCAATCGCTAGTGGTCTTCTTTCTTTTTATAGATGCGGCACTTCAGTGACGCAGCCTTCATAACTTCTTCTATACACAAAACGTGCCTCAAGGGTAACGCAATTCTCAAAAGAGATACAAATATACTTTAGATAATTATCCTTTTCGTATCACATTCTTTGGTGTATCTTTAACTGCACATAATCAAGACGTGGGTCTGTAGAGAGAGCAGGCCTGTCACTGAAAGCTCGTCATTGGCCGCGCAGCCAAGACCGCATTACAGCAAACAAAAGAAAGAGAAGCCTTATGAGCCAGTCATTGTTTGAACAGCATAAAGAGACACTGGAAACCGCTCTGAATGCGATCCGTACCCGTGATTACTACAGCCCATACCCGGAGAGTCCTAGCCCTCGTAAGTATGGTGAGACTGCAGATAAGGATGGTCAGGCTGCATTCAAGGCGCATCTGAACGGTTCTTTTGCACTGGAGATGCCGGGTATTACCGGCGAAGCAGGCAGTGAAAAGTCACCATACGGTTTCGATCTCGGTGTTCAGTACCCGACGGTTGATATGGATGTGCTGCTGCCAGCCATGAAAGAGGCTCAGAAAGCATGGCGTGATGCCGGTATTGAAGGCCGTGCCGGTATCTGCATGGAGATTCTGAAGCGTATCAACCAGCGCAGCTTCGAGATCGGCTATGCAGTAATGCATACCTCCGGTCAGGGCTTTATGATGGCGTTCCAGGCTGGTGGTCCACACGCGCAGGATCGTGGTCTGGAAGCGGTAGCCTACGGTTACGATGCTATGACTCATGCACCGGGTGCTGCTACCTGGACCAAGCCACAGGGTAAGCATGACCCGCTGGTGCTGGATAAGAAATTTACCGCAGTCGGTCGTGGTGTCGGTCTGGTGATCGGTTGTTCTACTTTCCCGACCTGGAACACCTACCCGGGTATGTTTGCTTCTCTGATCACCGGCAACCCGGTTGTAATCAAGCCGCACCCAGCGGGCATTCTGCCAGCAGCTATCTCGGTTCAGATTGCGCAGAACGTACTGAAAGAGCAGGGTCTGCCACCGCATATCGTATCGATGGTTATCGATTCTGATCCGGCTCAGCCTTGCACTAAAGAGCTGGCGCTGCGTCCGGAAGTGAAACTGATCGACTTTACCGGTAACACTCAGTTCGGTGACTGGCTGGAGCAGAACTGCCATCAGGCAGAGGTTTACACCGAGAAAGCCGGTGTTAATACCATCATTGTCGATTCTACCGATAACTTCAAAGGTATGATTCAGAACCTGTCGTTCACCCTGAGCCTGTACTCCGGTCAGATGTGTACGACGCCACAGGATATCTTTATCCCGGCTAACGGTATTGAAACCGATCAGGGCCATAAGAGCTTTGATGAGGTAGCTGAAGCGCTGTCTAACGGCATCACCAAGTTCCTGTCCGATCCTGAGCGTGCCGGTATGGTACTGGGTTGTATCCAGGCAGAAGTGACTGATAAGCGTGTTGATAATGCCCGTGAACTGGGTGCGGTTGTGCGCGAATCTGATCGTCCTGAAAACCCTTGGTTCAAAGAGGCTCGCATGCGTAGCCCGCTGATCCTGGCGATCGATTCCGATAAAGAAGATGTCTACATGGAAGAGCTGTTCGGTCCGATCACTTTCCTGATTAAGACTGAGAATACCGCTCACTCTGTTGAGCTGGCCCATAAAGCCGTCAGCAACCACGGTGCGATCACCATGGGCTGCTACTCAACTGACGAAGCAACGCTGGATCAGATCGAAGAGGCTGCACTGGATGCCGGTGTTGCACTGTCCTCCAACCTGACCGGTGGTGTGTTTGTAAACCAGAGCGCTGCGTTCAGTGACTTCCACGCAACCGGTGCGAACCCGGCGGCGAATGCCAGCCTGTCGGATCTGGCTTACGTAGCGAACCGCTTCCGTATGGTTCAGAGTCGTAAGCACGCTTAAGACTGGATCTGATCAGAGCCCTGCGAAAGCGGGGCTTTTTGTAACAATGCTGTACAGTATTTAGTGATACAACATTGCCGAAAGAGACTGTGTTATGAATTTTGAATGTATCCTCAGTGAAGTGAATCAGGGCGTGGGTATCATTACCCTGAATCGTCCGGATGTGATGAATGCGCTTAACTCTACTCTGTGTCGTGAAGTGGGTGAGGCGATCGACAGTTTTGAGGCTGACGACAGCGTTGGCTGTATCGTTATTACCGGTGGCGACAAAGTATTTGCCGCCGGTGCAGACATTAAAGAGATGAAAGATCAGAGTTTCGCTGATCTTCATGCCCGCAACTTCCCGTATATTCAGCGTGATTGCTGGCGTGCTATTGATGACGCTCGCAAGCCAGTGATCGCCGCGGTAGCGGGATTTGCGCTGGGTGGTGGCTGTGAGATGACCATGGCCTGTGACTTCATTATCGCAGCGGATAGTGCGAAATTTGGCCAGCCTGAGATCGGTATCGGCACCATGCCCGGTGCTGGCGGTACTCAGCGCCTGACTAAAGCGGTAGGCAAAGCTAAAGCGATGGAGGTGTGTCTGACTGGCCGCATGATGGATGCTGAAGAAGCAGAGCGCGCAGGGCTGGTGTCCCGCATTGTGCCGGTTGAAGAACTGGCTGAGCAGGCATTTAAAACGGCTCGCAAGATCGCATCAATGTCTCGCCCAGCCGTGATGCTGATTAAAGAGTCTGTCGATATGGCCGTGAGTAGTTCACTGGATGATGGTCTGCGTTTCGAGCGTCGTGCTTTTGAGGCAACTTTTGCGTTTGAAGATTGCTCAGAGGGTATGAACGCCTTTGCCGAGAAGCGTAAGCCCGAATTTAAACACAAGTAGGTTAAGCGCAGGTAATCAATGCTATTAAGCAGGGCATCACGGATTAATATCTGTTATGTTCAGAAGCCGCTCTGAGTGATCATGAGCGGCTTCTTTGTTTCTGATTTTATATTTTAGTAGACAGTTTAAGAGACTGTTTAAGAGATAAGTTTATCACTATGAAATTACAAGGAAAAAAAGCCTGGATTACCGGTGCAAGTTCCGGTATCGGGCAAGCCACAGCACGCGCCCTGGCAGCAGAAGGTGCTGATCTGATTATCAGTGCCCGTCGTGAAGAACGTCTGACTGAGCTGGCCACAGAGCTGCAGGCACAAGGCCGTTCGGTGACAGTTGCGCCGGTGGACGTGTCCGAACGCGCCGGTATGGAAGCAGTAGGAGAGACCATCAAATCACAGGGTGGCGTTGATATCCTGATTAATAACGCCGGTACAATGCCGATCAGTCCGATTATTAATGGTCGTGTGGACGAGTGGGAGCAGATGATCGACACTAATATCAAAGGTGTGCTGTACGCGATCAATGCTGTCTATCCGGGCATGGCTGAACGTAAGGATGGTCATATCGTCAATATCAGCTCTGTGGCTGCACGTCTGACTTATCAGAGCGCGGGTGTCTATGGCGGTACCAAGCATGCTGTGCGGGCGATCTCAGATACGCTGCGTAAAGAAGCGATCCGCTTCGGTGTACGTGTTACTGATATTCAGCCAGGTTCAGTTGATACAGAGCTGCCTGATAGTATCGCTCATGATAAAATCCGGGCAGCTGTAAAGGATAATATGTACGGCGAAGATATGCCGAACCTGAAGCCGGAAGATATCGCTAACGGTATTATTTACGCGGTAACCCAGCCTCCGTACGTTGATGTCAGTGAATTACTGATCCGTCCGGTGATTCAGGAAAACTGATCTTTGTATTGTAAATGGTTATCATTAAGCCTCTGTTGCCGTATCATCGGGCAGCAGGGGCTTTTTTGATTGGTTAGTATAGGTAACGCCTTGTATAAACTGCTTATTTTTGACTGGGACGGCACCGTGATCGATTCTGCTGCGCGAATCGTATCCAGTATGCAGAGCGCTGCACGGGATCTTGCTCATCCAGAGCTGAGTGACGATGCGGTAAGAAATATTATCGGGCTGGGATTGCCTGAAGCGATTGAGGCGTTAATCCCTGGTATCGATGCTGAAGCGAACGCCGAATTGGCTAAACGTTATAGCCACTACTATATCAGTGGTGATAAAACACCGACGGAGTTGTTTGAAGGTGTTGAGGCAACGCTGGTCAGTCTTAAAGAGCAGGGCTATCGTCTTGCGGTTGCGACGGGTAAGAGTCGTCGGGGCCTTGAGCGAGTGCTTGAAGATACCGGATTAGGCTATCTGTTTGAGATAAGTCGTTGTGCTGATGAAACCACGTCCAAGCCTGATCCGCATATGCTGTATGAGATTCTTGAGCAGACAGGTGTAGCTGCTGAATATGCACTGATGATCAGCGATACGGAATTTGATCTGGAAATGGGTGTCAGAGCGGGTATGAACACCGTTGCAGTCAGTTACGGTGCGCATCATATTGAGCGTTTAAGAAAATATGATCCTGTACTTGAGATGCATAGCTTTTCGGCTCTGGAGAGCTGGCTTTCAGAATTGAGTAATAACGCTGGGTAATTTTTCACGGGTTTAGCGTTTGTATTTTTATCTAAGGAGAGTTTTGTGGGATTAAAACACTGGCAGGCTGATACCGATAAGGCGGCCGATGCCGTTGAAGAGCTACAGGCTGACCTGCAGCCGGAAAATCGCACTAAGGAATGGCGCCTGATAGAGCGAGTGGTGCTGGGGCTGCAAAAAGAGCAGCGCCGGGCCCGTCGCTGGGGGATCTTCTTTAAACTGCTGACATTCGGGTATCTGTTTATCATCCTGGGCGTATTCCTGTTTTCCAGTCAGTTCGCGCCGGATGTGAGTGAGCCTGCTGAGCATACTGCAATTGTTCAGGTGAAAGGAGCGATTGCTGACGGTGAAGAGGCTAATGCAGATGCAATTATTCATGCGCTGCGCAAAGCCTTTAAAGCTGAAACATCGAAAGCGGTCATTATGCGGATTAACAGCCCGGGGGGTAGTCCGGTGCAGTCTGGTTATGTTTATGACGAAGTGAAACGTCTGCGTGAGCTGTATCCGGAGAAGAAGGCTTACGCGGTGATCACTGATATCGGTGCTTCCGGTGCTTACTATATTGCAGCCTCTGCAGACGAAATCTATGCCGATAAAGCGAGCCTGGTAGGTTCTATCGGTGTTGTCTCTTCAGGCTTTGGATTTGTTGACCTGATGGAAAAAGTCGGCGTAGAGCGTCGTGCTATGACTGCCGGTGAAAATAAAGCCTTTATGGATCCGTTCTCGCCACTGAAAGAGAAAGACCGCCAGTTCTGGCAGTCGGTACTGAATACAACCCACCAGCAATTCATTGACCAGGTTAAGAAAGGGCGGGGTGAGCGTATTTCTGACAGCGACGAGTTGTATACCGGTCTGGTATGGAGTGGTGAGCAGGCGCTGGATCTTGGTCTGATCGACGGTCTGGGTAGCAGTAGCTATGTTGCCCGTGAGTTGGTAGGTGCTGAGAAGCTGGTGGACTATACGCCGCAGGGCTCCCCTCTGCAGCAGGTTATCGATCAACTGGGTGTGAGCTTTGCGAAAGGCCTGGCTAGCCAGCTGGGTATCAGTTCCAGCCCAGTACAGTTGCGATAAACGGTTTATGTTTCTACAAAGCCTCCCGCGTGGAGGCTTTTTTGTATCTGTTGTTTGCTAGCTTGATGACGAACCAATCGGCACGAGGACGTGCCTCGCTACAGAGGGTAGGTATCGAGTTATTGTAGTGAGCGACGTCCCCGTCGCGATAGTCTGGGTACCGTTGCAGAATCTTCATCGGCATGGGGTCGTGCCTCGCTACATAGAGGTCTTGTTGCAGCATTGTAGCGAGCGACGTCCTCGTCGCGATTAGGTTGGGTAGTTGGGTAGTTGGGTAATTTGTCGCTGTTTGTCTTACCTGGGAGGATGGACTATCCGCTATACGACAGGCAAAGCAAAAATACTGACCTACATATCTATAAATACACAATACATATTATCGTATTATAAATATCATAACTTCCCTTTTCGGATGGCTCAGAAATAGCTCTTCATCGCGATTATCGCCGTGAACGCACAGCTTGCTGGTGGGAGATATTCAAACACAATAGGAATCAGAGTGGTTGGTGTTGTTTAGGTTTTTCAGGCTTGCCTGGGCATTGCATTAGCAGAGCGGGTATCTTATCGGACGGGGGAGGGATTTTGCCCTGATCTGACTCAGAGCAGCCAGAATCAGGGCATTGTTAAAAGCTATTAAGAGTTAGCTTTTGTTCTTAATAAGTTCTTTTAACTCTATGATTTCTTTATGTAAAGATTCAATAGTTGGCGTGCCATCTTCAAGTGCTTTTTCCTTTTCTTCCTGAGCATGCTCGCCTTCCATTACGCTGACCACAATACCGATAACCATGTTCAGGAAGGCGAACGTGGTCAGAAAAATAAAGGTCAGATAGAAGATCCAGCTGAATGGATAGACCGCCATCGTTTCATACATAACGTCGGTCCAGTCTTCAAAGGTCATTACCCGGAACAGGGTCAACATTGCGATACTGATATCACCCCAGAGTACTTCGTTGATTTTGCCGAAAAAGGACGCCCCGACCGCCGCATAGATGTAAAAAATAATAAACATCAGCAGGATGACATAACCCAGCTGCGGCAGCGCCTTAATCAGTGAGTTAAGCAATAGCCGTAACTCTGGAATGATCGAAACCATCCGCAATACCCGGAATATCCGGATAAGGCGGCCGATCAGAGCCATCTCGCTGTCCTCAATTGGAATCAGGCTGACGACAACGATCAGGGTGTCAAACACGTTCCAGGCGTTATGAAAAAAGCGCTTCTTTTCCGGCTCGCCAATAAAGCGGATGCTGATCTCCAGTAGGAAGAACAGGGTGATCCCGGTATCCAGCCAGCCAATCAGGACCAGCACTTCCGGTGGAATATTGTATGTCTTGGCACCGATCACCAGTGCCGAGAAGATAATGATCGAAACAACAAACAGCTCAAACAGCCGATTGCTGCGCAGTTTGAAGAATGCATCTTGCAGAGTTGTATAATTCATAATCAGAAATTAGAGGTTGCCAGGAAACTGCATGCACTTTACTGATCTTTTTCGCGAATGAGTAGTCTCAGTATCGTGAAAAAAAGTCGCTCTTCTATAGAATAGAGGGGTAGTACTTTTCAGAGCGCAGCAAATGCTGCATTTACTCTTCAGGAATCGTGAATGATCACAGCGTTACGCAAGATGAAACAACTCGTTCTAACACTCTCTCTATGGATGCTCAGCCCTTGGGTTCTGGCTGGCATTGACTGGTTTAAAGATGAAAACGGCAAAACCAAATGGCAGATTCTGGCCAACTGGAGTAGCGGAACCCTGATACTGATCCTTACGTTCACCGCGGTGTATCTGCTCATTACCAAACGCCGCGCTTATCGTACTAATCAGGAACTCACAGCTATCAAGAAAGAGCTGGAGCGAAGGGTGCAGGAGCGGACCGCAACCCTCAACGAATCCAACCATAAGCTTCAGGAGAGTAATCAACTGCTTGAAGCGGAGGTCAGTCAGCACGTTATTACGGCGGACCAGCTGCGTTCTTCCGAGTCCTACATCAAGGATATTCTCACCTCGATGCCACTGATGCTGGTCAGCCTCGATGCTGATGGCCGCATAACTCAGTGGAACCGTCGGGTAGAGGAACTATCCGGCGTTCCTGCAGGTAAGGCGCTGGGTAAGACGCTCTGGGAAGCCTATCCGACGATGACCGTGGTGCCGGGTCATATTAAGCAGGCGATTGAGCAAAACCGTCCTATTCATCTGAAACAGAGCCTGCGTAGCGTGGAGCATTACGATATCACCATCTATCCATTGCAGGGGCCAGAGCCTGGTGTGGTTATTCTGGTGGATGATGTATCCAGAGAAGTGGCAGCAGAAAATCTGTTGATCCATAACGATAAGATGTCCTTTATGGGCGAGCTTGCCTCAACCATGGCTCATGATATCAATATTCCGCTACAGGCGATTCTGATGGATCTGAAGCGCTTTAAGGGCGTTATGATCGATAATAATGGCAATCAGGATCCTGAAGCCCGATCGGAAGTGCTCGATAACATCTATCAGGATATGTCTGAGAGAGGGGATCAGGTTTCCAAGATCATTCATAACCTGCTGACCTTTGCTCGCAGTCGCCATGAAGAGAAGCAGAATGCTGATATCAGAAGCGTGATGGAGCATACCGTTAACCTGGGCAAGGAGGTTATTAATGCTTCCGAAGGGCTGATGTTCAGAGATGTCAGACTTAGCTGGCAGGTAGAGGGAAAACTGCCTCAGGTGCCGTGCTATATCACTGAGCTGCAACAGGTGTTTCTTAGTCTGTTCCGTCATGCCTGCACGGCAATGCAGAAACGCACCGATGAACCCGGTTTTGAACCACAAATAAAGATAATACTTTCAGAGTGTTACGATAATATGTGGATTAAGATTCAACATAACGGTGTGGGTCTTACGAACGATGAGCAGATGAACCTGTTTGAGCCGTTCTTCAGCAGTAATGAAGATACCGGTGAGTTCGATGCTGGTCAGCACCTGTCATTTGCTTACTACATTATCACCGAGCAGCATCAGGGGCATATGGCGGTAACATCGGATCCGACCGTTGGTTCAACGTTCCATATGCAGTTGCCTATCAAGCACTGATCACCAGGCTCTTACAGAGTACTTAGAAACTATGTTTGCGCCTGTTCAGAAGCAGGCGCAGACAGGCTAGCTCCCCTCTATTCTGAAGCCTACTTTCAGCGTCACCTGAAAATGCCCGACTTTGCCGTTCACAACATGGCCGCGGGTTTCTGTAACTTCAAACCAGTCAATATTGCGGATGCTCTTGGAACACTCTGCGATGGCGTTCTGTATCGCATCATCAATGCCGATCGCAGAAGAACCGACAATTTCAACTTTCTTGTACGTGTGGTGGTTCGACATAGCTTAATTCCTTGTATGGCCTTATAAAGAGTCTCTGAGTAAGCGTAGTCGAGGGATTTGAAGAGTGACAGACAGGCTATGAGTGTGTTCTTGCCGGGTGTGAAAGTGGTTGTTCGATCAGCTCGTGCTCCACAACTCTGAAGCGCTGAGTATATTCCGCTGGAAGTTCGCTGCGGGCGCCCATATTGATAATGGTCAGCTCCGGCAGTAGCTGTCGAATACTGCGAATTATCTCATCCTGTTCGTCATCATCCAGTGCAGACAGGGCATCATGCAGTAGCAAAATATCGGGCTTTTTGATCAGGCCGCGGGCCAGCTGTACCTTCTGGCGCGCGGTTAAGGGCAGTCGCGAGCCCCGGATGCCTACCCTGGACATACTGAACACAATCAATACCAGCGATCTTGCATCCAGCTCAACCATAATGCGCTCAATATGGTTATGCAGCCATTCATGCTCTTCAGACTGCGGTTCCTCCAGTATGCTGAACAGGACGTTTTCGAGCACTGTCAGATGGGGATTCATTTCATTTTCATTCAGTTCTGTCATGCCGTTCAGAAGGTTTTGCCACTGTGGCTCACGGATCAATGAGCGGGCAGCAATGATGCGCTGTTGAATATCGTCGGTAATGTAAGGCGCAATGGTGCTCCTGAGGCAGCTACGAAAGAACAGCACCAGCAGCAGGCATTCATCGCATCTTCCGTAGGCATCCTCTATACCGGTTTTAAAATAGCCGAGTAGTGCCTCTCTTATATCCGGCAGATCAAATCGGGAGAACTCCACCGGCAGGGCTTCAGAGGGCTCGATCACTGACAGCTCCCGATAAATATCCTTTGCCAGTTTTGTACCGCCGGCGATGGCGACATCGAACAGCCCTGCAGTCTTCAGAAAATCGATCATCTGCTCCGACTCAGCAAGTCTGGCTGCGGTCTGCTCCGGCGCATCATTCAGTGCAAAGCAGATATTATCCAGCATCATCAGGGCAGGACAGAACTGTCCGGCATCGAGCCGGTGCAGAGGAGGGTAATCGAGATGTGGATGAAGTTTGGCTTTAATATGGTGGCGAACCTCGAGGAAATGGCGTGCAAAATCCTGCTGCTGTTCGATATTTTCCGGTCTGAAGTACTCCTGCAGGCCAAGTCGGTATAGTACTGGTCCGGAGCCTACGGCGTAGATACAGGCTTCAAACCAGGGGCGCATATCGTTCCAGGTTTCTATGCCGTTGATTGAAAAGTCGGTCCAGACTCCGTCAAAACAGTCTTCGCTATTACCGCTGGCAGCCGACTCTTTGCGTTCTGCATGGGTCTCTTTGTTGTCGATATATTCGGGGGGGTGCTGACGCAAGCCGTAGTTGATGTTCTGTGCGACATTCTCATTAAACAGGAAAGCGTCTGGGCCAGCATAGGTAATACGTCTGTTCAGCAGTGCGTGAGGGATGTTGTCCAGAGGCTGATCCCCCAGGCAGACAGCGCCGTTCTTCTGCGGTTGTAGCTGCATAATAGCGAAGCTCAGACTACGGCACTGGGAGGTTTTATCGGCCTGTACATAGATAAGGCCGCCAGGTTTGAACCGTACCGAGCGGGCGTGCAGAAACCTCTCACCGGCGTCATTCAGTAGCCAGGCATCCCGGAATATAAGATCACCACTCAGACGTTTATCGGCAGGATAGTGCGGCACCTCAAAATCAATTTCAGGCGCCAGATCATCAGACTGAAAGCGATTGAGGATCTGACCGTACCGGATCAGAGCGTCCTGATAGTTCTGATAGTAATTCAGTAACTCACGCCACGGATCGGTCAGTTCTTTGTGGGCGGCGATAGCTGCAACCAGAGCGCCGACTGTGATTTCACCGCGAATCGCCAGAATGCCGCCGATGGAGTAAAACATAATGGGGGTCAGGCTATTAATGAAGTTGTTCAGAAACTTCATAAAGAATTTGCGCTGAAAGATCTCAAAGCGGATTTTGAAAAGTTGCCCCAGGATCGAAGAAAACTCTGCCTGATGGTAGCGCTCGGTACCGTGGGTGCGGATATCGATCGCGCCATCCACCGCTTCACCAATACGCTCGGAAAAGTGTCTGACGACCTTTACCCGTTGCTTCTTCAGCTCATTAATATGCCGCTGCAGGCGGGGGATAATCACCAGCTGAACCGGAATCAGCATGATTGAGGCAAATCCCAGAATCGGGTTTTGCATAAACATAAATACCAGAATGGTCAGCATGGTTCCGCCCTGGAGTAGCGGCAGAGCGATACTGTCGCCGATAAAACCTGCCAGCGGTTCGGCTTCGGCGGTAACAGTAGCGATCAGTTCCCCCTGACTGACCCGGTGAAAGTGCTTGGGAGGGAAGCGCAGGATGCGATCGGTTAGCTGAAAACGCAGCCTTCTTACCAGTCGTTCACCAATCACCCCTTTGAGTGTGTTGATGCGCATCTTCAGTAAGCCTGAGCCGACAATCAGAAACAGGTAGATTGCACACAGAATCAGCAGGAAGGCTTCTGCAGAGAAGGTCTGTCCCAAAAAGGTAATTGTATCGGTAACAGCGCCCAGGGCGTCGTTGATAATAATCTTAGGGAGTTCGAGAGCAGAGTAAAGAATGGGAAATGAAAGTAACGTAAGAACAATAACTTGAATCTGATTATTCAAGCTATACCGTAGGATGTATTTAAAAATCCGCGGTTCCATACAGACCTGCCTTGCCTTGCAGAGCCCTGTTAATGTGAAAGCTGTTTTAGTGCCGCTGAGCTTTCACCCCAGTTCCCACCCAGTACATACCAGTATATTTGTATATTGATTATTCAGTGCTGAAAGAAGTTCACATTGATTGCTGGTATTTGACAGGCAATACCTATCCTCCCATAATGGGAGGGTAACAAGGAGGTTCAGGTGTGCATCATATCGAAACGGACTCTTCGAGAGTTTTGGGAGCATGATCCCGAGTACTTAGATGCCAAGGGGGCACTGGAAGCATGGCACGAAGAAGCGGCGAAAGCTGATTGGGATACGCCCCAAAAAGTTAAAGAGCAATTTCGTAATGCCAGCATTCTTAAGAATGGGCGAGTGGTTTTCAATATTAAGGGAAACAACTATCGTCTGGTTGTCTGGATTAACTATGCTTACCGAATTATCTATGTGCGATTTATTGGCACACACGAGCAATACGATAGAATCGACGTGGAGACAGTCTAATGAATATCACACCTATTAAAGCTGAGTCTGACTATGAAGCAGCTTTGGAGCGAATTGGCGAGTTGATGCATGCGGCTCCTGGCACACCTGAAGGTGATGAATTAGATATACTTGCTGCTTTAGTTGAGCGTTACGAAGCAAAACGTTATTCAATAGATGCGCCCGATCCTATTGAGGCTATTCGGTTTCGTATGGAGCAATATGGTTTAAAAGATAAGGATTTGGTGCCTTTTATTGGGCAGTCTGGTCGAGTATCTGAGATTCTAAACTATCAGCGTAAGCTAACCCTGCCGATGATACGAAAGCTACATAACGGACTGAATATACCAACAGAAAGTCTTGTTCAGGATTATGAGCTGCATAGGAGCTGATAGATGAAATGGAAAGATTTTATCGCAGTGGCTCACTCATATGCTGTTAATAGGGCACGCG
>JAOXSA010000032.1 GCA_025800245.1 Amphritea sp.
AAGGCGGCTTTATCGTCCCGCAGAGAAAGTGCCTGACTTGTTCGTAGGTTCCCTAAATCACATACTGGTTGGCGATCTGATCTGGTTATCCCGGTTTGCAACACATTCACAGGGCTATCAGTAATTAACCGGACTGAAGACGCTGCATAAGCCATCCAAGCTGAATGATATGATCTATCCGGATCTGGCATCTCTACAGATCGCCCGGAACACAACGGATCAGGCGATTGAGCGATGGCTGACGTCAGAGGTTGAGGAACCGGATTTTGCCCGGTCGCTGAAATACGCCAATACAAAAGGCATCATCAGCGAACGAAATTTCGGCGAGCTGGTTGCACACCTGTTTAACCATCAGACGCACCATCGGGGTCAGGCTTCTACCCTGCTCAGTCAGGCTGGCACAGATATCGGTGTAACCGATTTCCTGATCGATATTCCTGATCTGGCGGAGAGATCACAGCCTGATCAGGTAAAAGGCGATAGATAAAAGGCGATAGATAAAAGGCGATAAATAAAAAGTGCCTGGCACCTTTATCAATCAAAAGCTCCGTTATCGACCAGCAGATCATATATCCCTTCCGCCATCAGCGCGTAGCCTTCGGTATTGAAATGAATCGGATCTGACTTCTTCGAAGGGCTGCGCATAAGATCCGCAACCAGATCCGGGTGATAAGCCAGGTCGTATTTCTCAGCAAGCTCACTGTAAAACGGCGCAGAATCGGAGAACAGACTCTTTTCCGGTACACCGATCAGCACAACCTGCACGCCCCGAGACCGGGCGATCCGGATCATCTGATCCAGATTCTGTTCAATGCTGTGATAATTCTGATTACGCAGAATATCGTTGCCCCCTTCCAGCAGTATCAGCAAACCCGGCTGATGCTCGTCAATCAACCCAGGCAAACGACTCAGCCCCACAGTAGTGGTTTCACCCGACACCCCGGCGTTAATCACCGTCGCGCCTGACAATCGGGCAAGAACGCTGGGATAGCTACTCTCTTTCTGTGTTCCGACGCCTGCCGTTAAGCTGTCACCGAACGCCAGAATCACATCACCGGGACTCAGTGGATTCAGCTTAGGAGAGTCACAGCCCACCAGTATCAGGGTAAAACACAGCGCCAGAATCGTTTTTATCTTTAAAGCCATAGTTCGAATTTAATACGTTTTGAAACAAAGGATTATGCAGTAGCAGAGCCTGTTCAGGGCAACGCTATCAGCGTCTGCGGCCAGTGCTCCGGTTCATCAATAAACCGGATCAGCCCACGCTCTTTCATCTGCAGTAAAATATGCCAGTACATCAGATCCCCCAGAAACGGCAAAGGTTCCTTCTGTTCCATCAGATTACGGAACAAACGCCCTGCCGGTTGTGGCGATGATTCTGACAACAGTACAAGGGTCAGTTGCTGAGTCAGCGGCAACTCACCTTCCTGCACAGGCATCTCCTGAATCTGACGCAATGCAGCACTTCTGAAGTAAGGCAACCTGCTGTTTGTCAGTTCACTGATATAGCGATGGAACACCTTAACATCCGGATCGGTGAAAGCCCGCCAGTGCTGATCGGCTTCACGACATTGCTCAGCAGTGACCAGTTGGCGGGTCTGCCAGAGCAGCCGTAAACCTTCCGGAGGTAACTGCCCCAAACCCAAAAAACGGACACTGCCGGGAAACTGATTGGCAGTGACCATCAACAACTGTTGCGGTAAACCATACCGGTGAAACTGGCTCAGCAGGAAGATCAGAATAAACTGATCATAGCTGTCATGCTCAAACCACAACACAACATGATCATACTGTTCTGAACAATTCCTGAGGCGCTGATAAGCCTGTTTCAGATCAGCCAGCATCTCTGAATACTGCAACTCTAATGGTTTGCCATAGCTCTCATACAGAAACTCTGCGCGTTGCTCAGGCTGATAGTCATAGCTCACCGGCCCTACGCAAAACGGATCTGAAAACTCCAGAAAATCCCCCTTAAAGCCCGCTTCAGGCAAAGCCCGTTCGATATCGGATCCGCAGCGAATGTGCAGACAGGAACCAGACTCATCAGAGACACTGTCGGCCTGCTCTATCTGGCCGCGCAGAGAGGTCATCAGCCCGATATGTTGTCTTAACTGATTCCAGCTTTTACAGCCAAGCTCGCGGGCAATCACCAACTGAGCATCCGCAAGCTTTGCCTCAAACTCGTCGGATGATTGTTCCTGATAAACCAGCTTAGGGTGATATTGCAGAAAGCGTTCCAGCGCCTCAGCCTGATGATGCTTAAAGCCTTTAAGTAGCTCTTTCGCGCGCTTTTTCTGCTGCTCAAGGTTGAGCCTGAATGGAATATTCATAGATACCTCTTTCTTATATCTGCGTCCGCCCCCAGAAAGAAAAAGGGTAAAAAGAATCTTAAGTATGTTTGCCGGGCGCAGCCCTTTTCGCGGACACGAGTGCTTTGGCGAGCCCTGTCAGCTTAACAAAAAACAGCCCGTTCGCCACCTGCTATCGGGAAAACTCGCCCTGTCTCAGATAATGCACAACCTGGCGGATCACCGCATCGTTCTTCATCAGAAAAGACAACACCACAGCAGACAGTCCTACAATGCATATAGGAAGGCCGATGATTAGAGCAATATGTTTAGTTTGGAAAATAACCTATCTGGCACGAAATTTCTCGTATTGAGTTAATATCTGCTCCTTAGTGATTACAATATCATTTGAGGAATATAAAGGCCCTAGCATTGACGCAACAC
>JAOXSA010000039.1 GCA_025800245.1 Amphritea sp.
CAGGCGGCCTACAACAGACCAATGAAGCCAAACGCTTTCGTCGCAAACTTATTAGGCGACCCTTGGCTCTGCGCTGCAAAACTAAGTATGTGCAACCACAGGAGCTTGGGTCCATTGTTTGTCGGCACCTCACTGGCCCCACTGGATCCCCACCTGCCACCCTCGCCAGCTGGATTCAGGGCACGGCTACCCCGGCAACTGCTGATGTTCAGAGCATCTGGAGGGAAGTAACTGGGCTCAATGCTGAGCAACCTGCTCTTCCCAGTCAGCTGCAAAAAGCTGCCCTTGCCATCCTGTGGCTGGCTGCCAAAGGCGAGGAACTCACTGAAGTGCTATCTACTACGTACGCTGAGGCAGCTGGAGTGGACGGCAAGCAGTGTTGGGGCCTTGTGCTGTCGTGCAGTGCTCGCGTCACCTTGATGACTTATCAAGTTGTGGTGGGGGTTCGGTACCCTGAACTGGTTTTGCCTTCTCCCGCTGCCTATCAATTTGGGCGCTTCATCCCCCAGAAAGAAACCTTATGTGGTGCGTTTCTCCCTGTGTTTTGGGACGTTCCTCGTGCTGACATGCATGCGGTGGGTGACATTGGCGTCATCGTTGACTGGTTATGTGAACGACAAACCTTTGAGGCTGACGCCAGATCCTGCCTGGCCGTTCTCCACAACCAGAACCGCATGGTCAATGCGTTTCGATCCAGCAGTTGGGTCACTGAATCCAAGGATTCGATTGTCTCCCGTGGAGTCACCACCTGCGCTGGCATGACTGCTCACACAGTCATCCTTGCCCA
>JAOXSA010000046.1 GCA_025800245.1 Amphritea sp.
CTGCAAAACCATGTGGATGATTACCGTAACGTGCCAGCTGAAACCGCCGAGTCACAAGCCCTGTCCAAAGCACTCAAAAAGGCAGGCATGACGTTCGTTGGGCCGACCATCTGCTATGCCTACATGCAGGCAATCGGTATGGTTAACGATCATGAAGTCAGTTGCCACCGCTACGACGCCTGCCGCATCGCTGGCGAAACCTTCCAACGACCTCAATAGCTTCACCGTAAGCTACACATAACTAAGAGAACTCTATGAACACCGCTGCTTCTGCATCGCTAGTGCCCATCGGCGTCCGCTATATGCTGCTCTCTGCTTTAGGATTTGCTCTGATGGCGGTATGCGTGAAAGCCGTTAGCTTGCAGGGTATCCCTGTATTAGAGATTGTTGCGGCCCGCTCGCTCGTCTCGTTATTGATCAGCTATGTTGATGTGAAGCGAAAAGGTATCTCGATGTGGGGAGAGCGTCACGCACTGCTAACAGCACGCGGCGTGGTTGGGACGGTCGCTCTGATCTGCGTATACTACTCGGTCTCGACGCTGCCGCTGGCAGAAGCCACGATTCTTCAATACCTCTATCCGCTGTTTACAGCGCTTCTCGCTCTGATATTTCTCAACGAACGCATTCAGCGTGCCACTGCGCTCTGTTTACTGCTCTCGATCACAGGGTTAATCGTTATTGTCCGACCAGAGTTCCTGTTCGGTGGCACAATGGCGCTCCCGACTCTAAGTGTCGGAGCTGCGCTGGTGGGCGCACTGGGCAGTGCCATCGCTTATGTTTTCGTGCGACGCTTGAGCCAAAGTGAAGATAGCTCGGTTATTATCCTCTACTTCCCGCTGATCGCACTGCCGGTATCGCTCACACTGATAGTGATGCAAGATGCATTTGTTATGCCTTCGCTCAGTACGCTAGTAC
>JAOXSA010000070.1 GCA_025800245.1 Amphritea sp.
ATCAGTGGTTTGGGGAATGCGGGAACGGGAAGGTCAAAATACAAGCGCGCAGGCCGCTGCACCTCCGCGTTTCGATCGTTCGAAAGATTGCTAAGTTTCACCCGCGACATGCATAAATCTAATTGAAATAAGCATTATTTCAGTCTTTTCACGCCGTGACAGGAGCAAAAACTAAGCAATCAGCGCTGTCGGGCGTCTGAGCATCGTGGTTTGACCACGTTTCTATCAAGCCAGCGCGATGCTGACTGCCGAAATGCCCAAGCCCGCTCAGATTTCTGGAGAACAAACCGTTGCACTCACGTGACTGGCTCCGCTCGCTTAGGGCAGTGGCGCGCTGCACCGTAAGCGCGCCGTTGGCGGCGGCTGGCGATTGCTCCGACAGGTGATATTCCAAGCCGCGCTCATTACCCGCCACCACAATCCCGTCCTGAAAATTTTCGCAGGTCACCTGCGCACAGCTGGAAATCCCAATAAGGCCGCCATCCTTGCCGTCGCTAGAAAGCTGGTCACAATCGTCAACGCGCTCGTCAAATCAGAGCAACACTGGCGTTCTCAGAGCAGCTGAGAATACAATCGCTAGGAAGACACCGGAATTTCCAGATGCAAGTGGTTGCTATGATCTTCGCGGCTATACTCTAGCTTGCTGCTAAGGGATCGGATCAAGAACCAGCCAAAGCCAC
>JAOXSA010000110.1 GCA_025800245.1 Amphritea sp.
TCCGGGATTAGCTCAAGCATAGCTCTGTCCTTATGATTCTTATTTTCCGGCAGTGTGCGCCGGGGGCGGATATTCGGCAAACGAAGTTATTGGGCTCTGGGATCGGTTTTTTTGATGAGCCGATCAGCGCTGTAGAGAAACACAGGAATTCATCCGAAATGTCCGTGCTCATAGCCGTAAGAAATAAAACAGATACGTTGGGTTGTTTGTAATGGCTTGATGTATAAATATTTATTGTTAGTTTGGGGCTTGTTTTTGTAGATGGGTCAAATATAAATACTTTGACTCGCCGGGGTTATTTCTATATCCTTCCTCACTGCTTGATTTTTGACTTTGATTTATGTTTATCACTTCGTTCTTCCCTTTGTAGTAGTCCGTTCTGTTTTTTCATAATTTTTAGTAAAAGTTTCAGCGCTAATTGCCTTTTCATAAGGCTCAATTTTTGAAAAAAATAGGATTTATTTTATGTCTACGCATACTGGTACCGTGAAGTGGTTTAACGACGAGAAAGGTTTTGGCTTTATTGAGCAGGAGAACGGTCCTGACGTATTTGCTCACTTCCGCGCTATCGTTGGTGATGGTTTCAAGACTCTGGCTGAAGGTCAGCGTGTTGAATTTACTGTGACTCAGGGTCAGAAAGGCCCTCAGGCTCAGGATATCAAGCCTCTGTAATTACAGCTTTCAGATGATTTACATCTGGGCTTCAGTCGATAAAGGCTGATTTTTTATCAGAAAAGAGCAAGGCGGCTTTACCCTTTGCTCTTTTTTTTCGCTCTAAAAAATGAGCAGCATTGCTCGAGGATTATTTCAGAGTTGTGATAACTGAACATTACTCCTGTTGTGCAATCAGACGCCCTTCCATAACAATAACAAGACACAGGTATATATGATGGCCGCTAAACCGAAAAAAGCACCGGCAATAGAGACGCATCAGACCATTGCTGAGCAGACCGAGCAATTTCTGAAAAATGGTGGTGAGATCCAGCAGATACCCACAGGCGCCAGCGGCTATGATCACGGTAAGGCTTCTAAGCACATCGTGTTGGGCACTAATGTGAAAAAGTAAGCGCTAGCGCTCCTGTCTTCTTTACGAGCCGTCACTGGGTTAGGCGGCCTCTCTGAGTTCAATGAAAAGTCGCTCCGTGATGATTCCCACTGTAATCTTCCCGGCTATCTTTTGCCGGACGCATACTCTACTATCCTGTCGATCTGGCAACTGAATTTCTCGGTTGCTTTCATTGTTTCAGAGTGAGGGAGCTGCAATGACCAGCCGTGTATACGTGTTAGCGCAATTTAAACCGAAAGCGGGTAAAGAAGAGGAGTTGTTTGAGGTATTGAAAGCGCTGGAACCGGATTCACTGCGAGAAGAAGGGTGTATCCAGTATATTCTGACCCGTCAGATTGACCACCCAAGCGCCACCCGCACGGAATATCCGATTGTGTTTAATGAGATCTGGGTTGATGCTGAAGCCTGGTCGGCGCATGGTCGTCGTCAGCAGATTCAGCATTTCTTTGAAACTCAGGTGCAAGCGCCAGAAGGGTTGGTAGAAGATGCTATCGTGACCGCGTACTCGGATGAGGGTTATAACTTCGACGCACCGGTATTCGAGTAAGTGATCCGGGCAGTACATACTGGTGCTGCCCGCCTTCCTGACATCCCTCTTTCACTGCAGTGGCTGCAGTTTGCTTGTTATAGATTGTCATTCTCTGGCTAACACTGAATTTGGTGACTGCCGACTACTGCCGGACAGCCTGGCAGGCTAGTATAGATCCTCCGATATGTCTTTTTTGTTTTCTGTACGTTTATTGTTTTGGACTGTGTATGACATCAATTATCAGTGTCGCAGGTTTGGGAAAAACCTATGATTCCGGTTTTACAGCTCTGCGGGATGTGAATCTGGATATTAAGCGGGGTGAGATCTTCGCATTGCTGGGGCCCAATGGTGCCGGTAAAACCACCCTGATCAGCATTATCTGCGGCATCAGCCGTCAGACCGAAGGTCGGGTGACTGCCGACGGTTTCGATATTGTTAATGACTACCGTGCTGCCCGCAGCAAGATCGGTCTGGTTCCGCAGGAACTGAGCACCGATGCGTTTGAAAGTGTCTGGGCGACAGTGACGTTCAGTCGGGGCTTGTTTGGTAAGGCACCTAATCCGGAATATATCGAAAAGCTGCTACGCCAGTTATCCCTGTGGGATAAAAAAGATGCTCAGATGCGGGAGTTGTCCGGCGGTATGAAGCGTCGTGTAATGATCGCCAAGGCACTGTCCCATGAACCTGAAATTCTGTTTCTTGATGAACCGACTGCTGGCGTCGATGTAGAGCTGCGCCGGGATATGTGGGAGATGATGCGTGAGCTGCGTGAGCAGGGCGTGACCATTATTCTGACGACCCACTATATCGAGGAAGCGGAAGAGATGGCCGACCGGATCGGAGTGATTCGTAAAGGTCAGATTCTGCTGGTGGAAGAGAAGCAGGCGTTGATGGACAAGCTCGGCAGCAAGCAGTTAACCGTGCATCTGCAGCAGACGCTGGAGGCTATTCCTTCTGAACTGTCGGAATTTGATCTGCATCTGGAGCAGGATGGCAGCTATCTGAGCTTCAGCTATGACAGTCGTCAGGATGGTGACAGTGTTGCCCGACTGTTGCGCAAGTTGAGTGAGCTGGGGCTCGAAATCCGTGACCTTAACTCCAGTGAAAGCTCACTGGAAGAGATCTTTGTCAGCCTGGTGCATGAGGAAAACTGAGATGAATTTTTACGCAATCCGGGCGATCTACAAGTTTGAAATGGCCCGAACTTTCCGCACCCTGATGCAGAGTATCGCCTCGCCGGTGCTATCCACATCCCTTTACTTTATCGTCTTTGGTACGGCGATTGGTTCCCGAATGGGCGAGATCGATGGCGTCAGTTACGGGGCGTTTATTATTCCCGGTCTGGTGATGCTGTCACTGTTGAGCGAAAGTATCTCTAACGCATCATTCGGGATATTTTTCCCCAAGTTTTCCGGCACGATCTATGAGGTGCTATCGGCTCCGGTATCGCCGCTGGAGATTGTGATCGGCTATGTCGGAGCTGCGGCAACCAAGTCGGTGATGTTGGGATTATTGATTCTGGTAACCGCCCGGATCTTTGTCGATTACACCATTGTGCATCCGTTCTGGATGCTCGGCTTCCTGCTGCTGACGGCGATTACTTTCAGCCTGTTTGGTTTCATCATCGGGGTCTGGGCGGATGATTTCCAGAAACTGCAGGTGATCCCGCTGATGGTGATTACGCCGCTGACCTTCCTGGGTGGTGCGTTTTACTCAATCAGTATGCTGCCCGAACCCTGGCAGTCGCTGACGCTGTTTAACCCGGTGGTCTATCTGATCAACGGTTTCCGCTGGGCGTTCTATGGCATTGCTGATGTGAACGTTGGTGTGAGTCTGGGGATGACGCTGCTGTTCCTGGTAATCTGTCTGGGCATCATCAGCTGGATCTTTAAAACCGGCTACCGCATCCGTAGCTGAACCCTCCTGTCACGGAGTGCCTCACAGGCACTCCGTTTCTGCTTTTCTCTTGTGAATATCCTGAAACTGACGCATCTGTCGATTGATATCAAAAAACTGTCGAAAATCTGCATCACCCTCATTTGCTCCTTTGCTTAGTGTGAATAAAAGGCCTGAGTCATGCTCACTCAGCCGATCAGCCTCTGCAAAATAAATACAAAAGGAGCCACCCAATGAACTTTGATCTCACCATGGAACAGAACATGATCGTTGATACGGTCAGAGAATTCGTAGAGAACGAACTGTATCCACTGGAAGAAGAGGTAGAACGTACTGGTTTTGTTGCCCCGGAGGTAGGGCAAAGTATCCGTGAAAAGGTAATTGAACTGGGCTTCTATGCGCCGAACATGCCGGAAGAATATGGTGGTGGCGGACTCAACGATTTTGACTTTACCCTGCTGGAACGCGAGCTGGGACGCGCCTCGATGGCGCTGGGTGTGTTCTGGGGGCGGCCATCCAATATTCTGCTGGCCTGTAATGATGAGCAGAAAGAGAAATATCTGCTGCCGACCATTCGTGGCGAGAAGTACGATGCGCTGGCGATGACTGAGCCGGATGCCGGATCAGATGTCCGCGGTATGAAGTGCATGGCCCGCAAGGATGGCGATGACTGGATTATCAACGGCACCAAGCACTTTATCTCCCACGCCGATATTGCTGACTTTATCATCCTGTTTGCCGCTACCGGCGAGGAGCAAACAGCCCACGGAACTAAGAAACGGATTACTGCGTTTCTGGTGGATGTAGGCACACCGGGACTGGAAGTCCGTAAGGGCTACGATTCTGTTTCTCATCGTGGTTATCACAACTGCACGCTGAACTTCGACGATTGCCGCGTACCTTCCAGCCAGATTCTGGGAGAGGAAGGTAAGGGCTTTGATACCGCCAATACCTGGTTGAACGGCACCCGCCTGACCGTCGCTGCGACCTGTGTAGGTCGGGCCCGCCGGGCATTTGATCATGCGCTGGAATTCAGTGCGACCCGTAAACAGTTCGGTCAGCCGATTGGTAAGTTTCAGGGCGTTTCGTTCAAACTGGCGGATATGATTACTGAGATCGATGCGGCGGATATGCTGACGTTGTCGGCCGCCTGGAAGCTGACCCAGGAACAGGACTCTGATCGTGCTATCGCTCAGGCCAAACTGTATGCCAGTGAGATGCTTGCAAGAGTCACCGATGAAGCGATTCAGATTCACGGCGGAATGGGCCTGATGAATGAGTTACCGCTTGAACGGTTATGGCGGGATGCCCGTGTTGAGCGGATCTGGGACGGTACCTCGGAGATTCAGCGCCACATTATTTCCCGTGGTCTGCTGCGTCCGCTTGGCGCTTAATAAGGCGTTTGATGACGTTGTCTCTGATAAGTGCGTTTGATCAATCAAAGCATTGCAGCCAGAGTGGCTGCAGTGCTTTTGCTGTGACAGGAAAGAAACCATGAGTGAACCGATTAAAGTTGTCCGCAATGGTGCGGTACTGGAAGTGACGCTGGATCGCCCGAAAGCCAACTCCATTGATGCGGCGACCAGCCGGATTATGAGCGAGGTATTCAAGTCCTTCCGGGATGATCCGGAACTGCGGGTGGCCATTATTACTGCGGCAGGAGAGAAGTTCTTCTGCCCGGGCTGGGATCTGAAAGCGGCGGCCAACGGTGAGCCACCTAATGCGGATTACGGTGAAGGAGGCTTTGGCGGCCTGCAGGAGCTGCCTAATCTCAATAAACCGGTTATCGCCGCGGTCAACGGTCTGGCCTTCGGTGGCGGCTTCGAGCTGGCATTGTCGGCGGATATTATTATCGCCGCGGATCATGCCACGTTTGCGCTGCCGGAAATTAATTCCGGTACCGTAGCTGATGCTGCCAGCATCAAACTGCCAAAGCGTATCCCCTACCATATCGCTATGGAGATGCTGTTCACCGGCCGCTGGATGACCGCAGAAGAGGCCGGGCGCTGGGGACTGGTTAATCATGTGGTGCCTGCTGATCAGCTGATGGACAAAGCCCGCGAGATGGCCAGCCTGCTGGCGGGGGGACCACCGCTGGTGTATGCCGCCATTAAAGAGGTGGTGCGCGAAGCGGAAAGTATGGGATTCCAGGACGCTCTGAACCGGATTAACCGGCAGGAGTTTAAAACCGTCGATACTTTGTATAACAGCGAAGACCAACTGGAAGGTGCGAAGGCGTTTGCAGAGAAACGCGAACCCCAGTGGAAAGGGCGCTAACGCATCAGCGATCATGTCAGAAGGGAGCTCAATGGAGCTCCTTTTTTGTTGCCCCTTCATTACTGACTGAAATACTCCCGCCATTTTAATACTCGCTGATTGTCCCGCATTTCGTACTGATCCAGTGCGGTGGCGAGATCCATATCGAAGTTGATTTCGTTGTCTTGTTCCAGAGCGGTTAATCGCATGGTGAACCAAGCGGTTATACCTCCGGATGTGGTGCTCTCGAATCTGGGGAACGCCGGTGATTGATGAGTATTGCTGATCCAGTCGTTGGGCAGGTTGGGATTCACCACCATTGCACGGGCCAGACCGATCAAATCGACAGCGCCGCTATACAGTGCGGCGATCGCCTGATCCCGATGTTTGAAACCGCCGGTAATCATAATCGGGATGTCGGTAAGCTGTCGTGCCATCTGTGCGAAACCCAGATAGTAAGGGCCATCACTGGCGCGATCAGAGCTGGCCTTTGCGCCCGGAAAGTAGGTGCCGCCGCTGATCTCAATCAGATCAAGGGTGGTGTCGTTGAGTATGCGAATGACATCCAGCGCATCTGATTCTGTTAGTCCACCTTCCAGCAGATCTGAGCAGTTGATTTTGATTCCGATGGGGAATCCAGTCCCGACCGCTTTTCGGATCGATTCAATCACTTCTACGATGATACGACTTCTGGCTTCGATGGAACCTCCGTACAGGTCAGTTCGTTTGTTAAACAACGGTGAAAGGAACTGACTCAGAAGAAAACCGTGTCCGGCGTGAATCTGTACACCGGTAAATCCAGCCTGTTGTGCAATCAGGGCGGCCCGGGCATAGCTGTCCGGTAGTTGCCGGACCTGCTCGAGTGACAATCCGTCACACCGGAGCTCTCCGATATTCAGAGCAGAGGGGCCGGCAGGCTGACTCAGTGGCGGGTGAGACAATGCGCCGGCATGGCCCAGCTGAGGCCAGATATGGGCCTGGTTGACTGTTGCCCGGCTAGTGAGTTGACGCAGTGCATTCATATCTGAGCGCTCACTGAGCACAAGGTTGCCAGGCTTTTCCGGAAACCGTGCATCAATCTGCACTTCACCGATAATCGACAGGGCTGTACCACCCTCCGCCCAGCGCTCGTAGAGGCGGGTCTGAGCATCTGTCGGGTTACCCTGACCATCGCCAAGAGAATCAGACATGGCAGATTTCACGAAGCGATTTTTCAGAACAGCGCCGCATGGCAACGTAAGCGAATGATTGAGTAATGGCTTTTCTGTTGCTTTGGTCATAAGTACTCCGGTGATTCTGAATGGCTACCGGGATCATTATCGATCTGCTTTAATAAACAAAAAATAGGGTAATTTTTTAAATACTGTTAAAAAAGATTTAACAATGAACACGTCTGATCTCAATCTGTTTCTCCGTATCGCAGAAACCGGAAGCATTACCGAAGCCGCCCGACAGCAGGGCACGTCTACGGCAGCAGCCAGTACAGCACTGAAACGGCTGGAGCAGCAACTGGATGTACAGCTGTTTATCCGCTCAACCCGGAGCCTGCGAATCACCCCGGCTGGTGAGAAGTTTCTGTTCCATTGCCGCCAGTCGATGGAGGTGTTAAAGCAGGGCATCGCCTCGGCTCACGTAGGCTCAGGGTAAAGTGGGTGGTGAGCTCAGACTGTCAGTCTCTTCTGATCTCGGCCGCAATATAGTTCTGCCCTGACTGGATGAGTTGATGGATCAGCATCCGGCGTTATCGGTTCGGCTGACGGTGGGAGATACGCTGTCCGATTTCTTTGCCGATGATGTGGATCTGGCGCTGCGTTATGGCAAGCCGGCGGACTCTTCACTGGTCGCATTTCATATTGCGACGATTAACCGGATCACCTGTGCATCCCCTGATTACGTTTCCCGCTTCGGTCAACCGCGTCATCCTGAAGAATTAGCAGAGCATAATTGTCTGCTCTACAAACTGGATGAACGGTTATTCAGCACCTGGGAATTTCTCCGGGATACTGAGACCTTCAGGGTGAGGGTCACCGGTAATCGGATTACCGACGATACAGATATTGTCAGGCGCTGGGCTGTAGCTGGAAGAGGTATCGCGTACCGTTCACAGATTGATATAGAGGTAGAGCTGAATAGCGGGGCATTGATCCCACTGCTGACAGAGTACCGCTCTCCGCCCGCCCAGTTGTTTTTGCTTTGTCCTGGTCGTAAGCAGGTCACTCCGGCGGTGATTGAATTGCGGGAGATGCTGAGAAGACAATGCGCAGAGCTATTACGCAGGGCTATTGCTTAGAAGTGAGTAATCATGATCCACTGCAAAGCCGGTTTAATAAGAGCTTTTGATCAGAGCTTTCCAAAAGAGCTTATCAAAAGTGCTTTGCTAAAGCGGTGGCGCTATCAGTCTGAGGAACAGTAATGATAAGAGGAAGTAAAGTTGCAATCCGGCCGGTGAAGCGCACGGATCTGGATCGGCTTTTAGATTTGATCAATGATCTGGATTCTGCAGGGCAGTTTTTACCTTCTATCTGGCAATCAGAAGCAGAATTTCGCTCCGAGTTTGAAAAAAACGGGTTCCTCTCTGAAGCATTGTCCCGGTTTGTAATGGTTGATTCTGACGATCAACTGGTGGGCTTATTATGGTCATTCAGATCCATCCCCTATTTCGATGCTGTTGAAGTGGGCTACAGAGTGTTCGACGTCGATAACCGGGGTAAGGGTTATGCTTCTGATGCGCTGAGTCTGTTGTGTAATTATCTTTTTGAAGCCAGCCAGGTTAACCGGATAGAGATCAGAGTTGCGGTTGAAAATCAGGTATCTCAGAAAGTGGCTGAGAAGTGTGGCTTTCTCTTAGAAGGGACTCACCGGCAGGCTGCTTATTCCAAAGGTAAGCTATACGATATG
>JAOXSA010000111.1 GCA_025800245.1 Amphritea sp.
TTAAAATTCTCGTTTAATCCACGCTCCCATGACGAATACGGATGAGCAAAATAGAACTCCGCCTCTAGCGCTTCCGCTATGGCTTTATGCTCAACGAACTCGCTACCGTTATCCGCCGTGATTGTATGGACATGAGCGGCATAGGGCCTCAGCATATCGATAATCACATCCCGCACATCAGAGGCCCGTTTGGCGTCAACTCTGCGTACCAGATACTGGCGGCTTTTACGCTCTGCCAGCGTCACCAGAGCCCCCGTTCCGTGTTTGCCCAACACCGTGTCGACCTCCCAGTCACCGAAACGCTCCCGTGTATCCACAAGCGACGGGCGCTCATCTATTGAGCGTGGATCAAGGATCACACAACGCTTGCTATTGCTACCTCTACGATAGCGTTTATGCCCCTGACGCAGCGCCTTGTAGAGCTTCCCTCCCGATGCTTTGTCCGTTGCCACGTAGCGATATATCCACTCATGACTTACCGGTAAGCCTATGAGCCGACCGACACCACTGATCTGCTCTGGACTCCAGTACCAGGACAGCGCCAATTCCACATACACGACAGTCTGCTCCGGCACTCTGTATTTACGCGCTTTGCTTCGGCGTATGCAGGCTCTGCTTTGTGCCTCATCGGGCTTATACACCCCGCCATGACTGTTACGCTTTATCTCTCGGTAAACAGTGGAGCGATGAACTTTTACTGCTGTGGCGATTGCTGTTGGTGAAGATCCCTGCGCAAGGAGAAGCGATATCTGGTATCGTTTCCCCTCGGTCAACTGCTGATAACTCATGATGATACTTTACTTCTACTTTGGCGAGCTGAAGCGTACCACTATCAGCAGTTGGCCACCTCTCGCCGTTTAACCATGAGCGTCGCACTTATTATATGAATTCCCGCCAGAGTAAATTAAATTGATAATGATTATTAATTATAAGATATCCATTCCTAGTAGTGTCTCTTTTCAACAGTTTTTTCTTTTTATCCTTATTTCAACATGACGCAGGTTTCTTGATTGCAGGAGACAATGAGAAATTGTACTGGATTAACGCATCGGTTGGGGTGAAGCAAACGATACATCATTCTTATAAATGTTTGATTTACTGTAATGTAACCTTTTGTTTTCATAAAACACTTTTAGTTGTTTGCGACGCTTGATTACCTATAAGCGACAATTTTCGTCCGTTTTTGTTAAGTGAAAGTCCTCAAAATGGGGTTGTATCCCTTGCTATTCGGCATTTTGTTGTGAATTAGGGGGTGTTTTGTGGCGTTATGCATCAAAAAAAAACTGTGTTAATTTTTTGATCAATGCAGTGAGTGGTCTTTCGGAAGCTAGTTCCGAAAAGTTATCTGCAGGATAAAGCAAGGATGCAACCGGGTTTTTTTTCTGACAAGGATGTTAACCCACCCCCCCCCCCCTGATTTCTGATTGCATCCTTCTTGTCCGCTGATCAATGGCTACTGAAAGGGATAAGTGCGCATGGATATTATGCATTCCGCGCTTTCTCCGACTGTATGTATTGTGGCTTTTTTAAAGAATGGTCTCCCAGAGGCTTTAAATTCAAGTAGGTATAGCAGTCATCGGTATCTGGCGATAGTGGATGCCGGGTTGGAGCTGATTAATAGTAGGGGCGTGGAATGGCTAATTATATTTTCTTCTCAGGCGTTAATGGTGAGTTTCTTCGTTTAGATCTGGATCAGGCGGCTTCGTCAGCTCCGGTAAATTATTACAATACTGCCGATACACCATCGGGTTACAGTGTCAGTCATTCGTATTCACAATTGATCTCTGAGTTGCGTAAGCAATTTATTCATCCACGAAAGGGGGCGCATCTGGTAGCTGTTGACCTGAAAGTGGATGCTGCCGGTGCGCTTCATGCGACGATCGTGTTTGATGAAAAATCCAAAGTGCCGCATCGCACAGTTGAAACTATCAAACTACCCCACTTTGCATCCCGCTTTCCAGGCGTGGCTGCAAGTCGTGCTGACGTTAAGCCGCCTCAGCACAGTGCTTCATTCCTGGCGCAGATGACCAGTATAAGCTCCTCTCGAGATACCAAAAATGTTTTCATTGATAAACGCCGTAAAATTGTTTCATCTGCTGTAGATGGCCGGAAAGTGGTTCTGGGAGCGTTTAAAAAGCATTACGCAGTCATCATTCCTGGTACCCCGCTCCAGCGTATCGAATCGCTCAGCAGCTTACGTGATGTGAAGATCGTCTATTCTGAAGGCGGGACAACAGTTGTCTGGGCTCTGACCCAGAGTGGCAAGATTCAGCCAGCAGTATTTGGCAGGGCGGGAGGGCTTGATAATGCTGCATCTTCGGATATGGCGGCGTTCCTGAATAATGCTCAGGAGCGCTATGTCGGTATTGCTGTTGGTGATAATGGCACAGCCTATGCGATTGATAAGAGCGGCTATTTGCATGTTTACCGCTCAGATAAAGGCATTGCCAGTTTTGAGCGCTCTGCGTTGCCTATGCTTCCGGCGAGTGTGATAAAAAGTCTGGGCGGGCTGGGAGGGACGCATTCGCGTTTCAGGTTGAAGCTGTCTGTCGATAAAACGACGGGTAAACTCAATGTGGTCAATAATTATGGGTCTGTCGTTCACTCCACCTTAGTCTCAGATTACCTGGATTCTGATTATAAGAACCTCCGGTTCGGCTTGGTAGATACCCGGGCTGGTGGTGATTATGTGCTGCGGGATGGCGTTTTATACAAAGCGAATACTCCAGGGGTGTGGCGTAAGGATATGTCTGCTGCTCTGCAGGGATATACCGAGGGATCGCTAAAGAAAATGCGATACAACCACTCTGATGATTCCATTTCTATCATCGCTCAGGGTGATTCGGTATTGCATAAAACTGGCGCTGGGAGCTTTGTTGCGCATGACTTCAATATTCCGTCAGGTCAGATCGTTGAAGCTTTTTCTCATCGTGGTGTTGTATATGCGCTTGGCAGTGATGGAAAGTTGTATTTCGATAAGAAGAATGGCATCAATGGCTCATTTGATCTGAAGTTGGGAGGGATAAAGTCTTTTACGATCGATACTACCAGCGGGAGAGAGAAGCTGGTTGCACTGACGTTAGGCGGGGATTTCTATACTTTTAATCTACCTTCGGGTTCTGGCCTTCAGGCTGCGGTGGGCCTGACGAAAATGTCAGCCTGGCAGCAAGCTGGTTATAGTCATGAGCGAGTGCTGACTGATGCGAAGGGGCGTCTTGTGTTTATGCAGCAGTCAGATAACGGGGATGATGTCCGTTATGCCCGGTTTGACAGCGCCAGTCAGATGTTTAAAACAATCGCTCAGGCGGGTTTGGATGCTAAAGCGATTATCTCCGTAAGGGAACCGGGTGAGTATGTCGTAGAAACGCAGGAGGGGCGTCGCTATAGTCTGAGCCAGGGGGCTGTGTATTATTATGACCACAGCCTTTCTAAATGGGTTGGGTCCGGCCTGGATCAGATTAAGCAGCTCAGGCTTGGCGCTGATGGAAAAGTCTACGCGCTGTCTCACGCGAATGACGAAGGGAGGCTCAGCAGCCAGGTTATTCAGTTGAATGATGCTGGTTTGCCAGCGACCTCTGGCGTTATTAGCCTGCGCGCTGATGGCAGTGCAGTAGAGAGGGGCCGGTCATTACAACTGGCAGGGCATGTTTTTGACTTTACGATAAAGGCTGATGGTTCACTGGTCTACCTGGACGGAGATAACAAGCTGCGCAGGCTTAGTGACTTTCAGGGGCATGCTGAAAACCGCCTGGTAGGTAGTATTTCCACAGTCCAGTTGGCTTCGGTAAGTGCTGCTGATAAAGCTTTACTTGCAGCAAAGCCTTTGTTCAGCGGGGATGCGCCCAAGCAGGTTGTTAAGGTTAATGGTGTAGGCTGGTTATTAACAACATCTGGCAAGGTCTATCTGACAAAGACGCCTGATGATTTTTCCACCGCTGACTGGGTGCCGCTTGAAAAGACGGAGACCGATTTCCGTGTTGATTCTCTGGTGGGGACTGCGTTCGATCGTGTGGGTCTTAAGTTGGCTGATGGTTCCTTATATGTTGCTGATAATGAAGGACAGTACCGTCGGGTTGTAGATAAGCCCAGTGCTCTTGCTGTGAATGGCTTACCCGCCAATGTGAGAATAAAGAATGTAGTGGCTAATAATGCCGGGCAGCTCTGGGCGCTGACCAGTGATAATCGGGTCTTCACTCGTTCGACACAAAGTGGTGACTGGAGTGATGTAGGTCTTGCCGGTCTCGGACAAGCGAAGCCTGCTGGTATAGAGGTTCTTAGTGGCGGCGGTTTCCTTTTAACGGCGTCAGATGGGCGGGCGTACACTTTTTCTGATCAGAATGGCTTCGAACGCTATAACCGGGTAGTGTCTCGTCCAGCATTTGATGTTCATGTTGACAGTCTTAAGCAGATAGAAAATCAGCAGGCTTACCTCAGGAGAAAGGCGCAGGTATTACTGGAGAAGAAGGGGCGGGCTGATCTGGTTAATCAATACCGTATGGCGCGTCTTAATCTACCTGTGCAGCTGTACAGCAGAGCAAATGTATTTTCTCGTACAGTGGCTCGTTACAGGGCACATCTGGGCATAAATAAAGGTGGTGGTATTGGCGAAACGTCTCTCGTGACCAATGCGAAACGCGAGCTATACCGCGCCTGGGGCGATCTTAAAAATCCAGCGTATGCCGGTTTGCGTAAATCGGCGATTACAGCAGGGACTCAGCGGCATACTTTTGTTAATAAACAGCAGGCACTGCTTGATACTGCATCGAATAAGGCATTACAAAAGATTCTGACGGGCCTGGATCTGCTGGATGCTTCGGGCAATATCAGAAGTGCCAATGACTGGAAAAAAACTCGCCAGTACAAGCGCTATCACGATGCGCTACCTTATACGAGACGCAATAATCGAGTGTTCAGAAGTCCTGATAGTAATCTGATTAAGCGTCTATATGATGCGCGTAGCCAGATGTTTGGCACTAGTGATGGCATGGCTTTAAAGTTAAAAGCTATGCTTGATGCCAAGGTGTATATCCCCGTTGTTTTTAATCATGCTAAGCCATTACTGGGTAGCATTGGATTGCCCGCGGCGAGCCTGGTAGTCAACCAGTCATTGCTTTCGTCAGTGGTAGAGAAAGGCAATCGCCTGGAGATGTATCTGGACGAGAAGTTTCCTGATGATCCATTGACAAGTGCTGCGGTAGAAAAAGCTCATATTGAGCGGTTTGATGCGGCATTGAGTCAAAAAATCAAAGATTCTGAAGTCAGGGGATTTGTTGATTCCAATTTTTCTAACTTTGACCATGTTAATAAGGTTACTCACGCAGCCAGAAATCTGGCTCAGCGTTTTAAGAATAAAAACGGTAAATTTCAGCGGCTGCTCACCCGTAAGGGGCTCGGTAATACCGATATTGTGTCAGAGTACACCCGGGTTATTGAGTCGATGAAAGTTGGCGAGTCTATATCGCTTGATGCTGGCTGGAAAGTCGATGCAAGAGTATCTGCAAATACGCTGGCCGTGCTCAAAAATATGTACAAATGGTTGTACATTAATCCGGTCCTGTCTTTGGGCGCGGGTTTTGGAAGGAACGATAGTGTTACGTTTTCAAAAACGGCCAACGGTGTTGATATTACTTTCGGGCGCAGTTCAACATACGATCAGAGCTTTGCGATTGGAGCGAATGTGGGGTGGGCAAGTAGTTATGGCAGTGCCGGTCTGAAAGGGGCGGCGCAGATTGGGTCGTTTTTCTCTGCCGGGGGATCTGCGTTACTGTCGGTTGCTAATGAGCGAATTAACGGAAGCTCCGCCACAATCAGTATTAAGCAGACCGGAGACGGAGGTTTGCAAGAGGCGTTGGGGCAGGTTCTATCGGGTGATTTTGATGCGGCAGATTACATCAGACAAACTGGCAAAGCGGCTGCCCTGCGGAACAGTAAAGTCACGGTAAAGGTTGGTGCAGGTGCGGACGCCACAGCGCAGTTGGACGTGCCAACCTTTAAATTTGACAGCCAGGGACGGAAATACCAGCATGCTCATACAGTTTCACTGGCTGCTTTTTTTGCAGGCGCGGGATGGGGGCGCAAAAGAACCCAAGCATATAGCGCATCGTCTGATGGTGTAGATGTTAATCAGAGAACAACTCGCTCAGCGGTCCAGTTTGATGGAACCGTAGGCTTGCTCTATGTCGGCCATAAAGAGCGTGTACAGCCCTGGCCTGCTATCGGGTCGGATAATAGCGATCACGGTATTATTCGTTCGGATGCTAACTCCAACCCTTATGCATTGCCCAACTATGATAATCCACGAAACCCGATCATGAATAAGCCGCGATCCGGTTCTTGGGTGAAGAAATTTCATAATCACGGCAAAATGCCCGATTTTAAGCTGCACTATGATAAGTCGTTTACCGTGCGCAATGTCTCCTGGGATATCATTGCCTCGGAAAATGCACCTTTATCAAGTCAACTACCTTTTGATCTTGATGACCAGCCAGCAGAGGTCAGAAAGCATCTGGTAAATATGACGTCGCTGACCACCTCCCAGCGGCGTCAGGATATCCTGACAGAATTGAACCGACTGAGCGCTCATTACCGCCAGTCAGGCAATACAGCACTGGCTGCGGCGCTGGACAGTCTGAAGAAGTATACGAATTTTATAGATAAGAGTGATCGCAAGAACTTTCGGAGTGAACTCGGTAAAATCAGGAAGCAATTCAATCTTACCAGCGAAGTTAATCTGCTGAAGAGCTATACCAATAAAGCACGCATAGGCGGCGATCGTGCGTCCTGGGTTGAACAACGTGCAAACGTGAAGTTCAGTCTTGAGCTTAATGCTCAGGGCATAAAGAAATTGCTGGCTTATGATGCAGGTGCTGATGGAGATTTTGGCGATTTTACTAAGAAGTTAGCTAAAAATAAGGCTTATACCCGCATTGCATCGATTTCATCCAGCCTGCCTTCGCAGGGGCTTGAAACAAAACAGGGGCTTAGCCTGATTCCGTTTGTTCATGTTGGCAGCTCGGCATCACTGAGCTACAGTCGACCGAACTCTGTTATACAGTTCTCTTACAGCGATGCTCATTTTATCAGCACCACTGAAACACGTGTTGCAGATCTGTCCAGGTCAATGGTGGATAATGCTTCAGATGCAGCGGCGATGGCCCGGTTGAAGCGTGAGAAAGCTGGCCTTATTACTGACTTGCTAGGCAGTCTTGGACTAGACCGGAACAACCTGCCTCAGGGATCTAATCAGAAACTGCTGTTTGATAAACTAAACGCAATCGGGACGTTAGGCGCGTCTGATAGGCAGGCTGAAATTGCTAATACCAGAGAAGTGAAACGGCTACTCTCTCTCGTGGCTACCAGCCAGGGGATCAGAAAGCACAAAGGTGTATCGTATTCATATAAAGGCGATCTCATACGTCAGGCGAATGGCTATTTTGAGGCTGCTGCTAACGATGTGCGCTTACTGAATGAGAAAGCCCGCTTGGGAATTGTTGCACCTTTCTCCAATTACTATGAGCCTCCATCTGATAATGTCAGTGTGAATCAGAGCCTGCTGTCCTCGCGTAGAATTCTGCTTCAGACGCTCAACATTACCAGCTATGCATCTGACGACAAGATTAATACTCTGCGGCGGGATTTGGAAAGGATCTTCATCAAATACAAAGAGAAAGCTGTTTCTGATACTTTGCAGGCGGTTACCCAGGAGATTGACCGGCGTAAGCAGGCAGCTCCTTCGGACTATACAGATGCCCGTTATAAGGCCGAGTATGAAAGTCTGAAAACCAGCCGTCTTGCAGCGCTGAAGACACAGGTTGACAGGGTGGTTAATACTGCCCGAACTGGCTTTAACGATTTCTTTAAGGTTAACATTAATACGGGAGCAACTGGAACATACGTTGAGCGGGATGCGCTCCTCACCTCTGGAACGGTGTTTGCCGGTGAGCCCGCTTTCAAGCTGGCCTTCCTGGAACTGGCGAATGCGCATATTAAATCGGTTGGCAAATTAGTCGGTAGCAGCAACTGGCAGAAGCTGAATATTGACTCAGCCAAAGTGGTGTCGGTACGGGATGGGATTCTCATGTACCGGGATCCTGCTGACCCGACACGTTTAATCCCTCTGCCGCAGGATATTGCCCGAAGAGTTATCGGTGCCGAAGGCGGTCGTATACTGCACGCAATGCATGCCAGAGTGAA
This sequence comes from Amphritea sp., assembly GCA_025800245.1. Classification (GTDB taxonomy): domain Bacteria; phylum Pseudomonadota; class Gammaproteobacteria; order Pseudomonadales; family Balneatricaceae; genus Amphritea. The sequence goes on from JAOXSA010000111.1 coordinate 8,194, forward strand.
TGACGATATATTGCTATATCGTTCTCAGATTGGTGGTGACTATACGCCGGATAGTGGCGCACATGCGGGACAGCCTGAACAAGAGCGTCTGCAGAGATTGCTGGATGAACATAGGGAATCCGGTGATACAAAACAGCCGGATAATCAGCCGGATCGATATACCGGCAACCTGTTTGAATCAATGAATCTTGAGACGATACTGTATGGTCTGAATAGAGACTTTTCATTGATGGAACGACTTAGTCCGGCGCAGCTGTTCCTGCTGAAAGAGTTTTTCCCGGATTCTACAGGTAACGGTGTTAAAGAAAGTGAAGTTCAGTCACTGGTTCGGTCTCCAGAGCAGATTAAAGGTTTTATGACCCAGGTCCGGATGCTGGCTGAGCTGCCATCACAACCAGGCAGTTCACAGCTGTCAGCACGAATAAATGTCGAAAGACTGATTCGCTGGCAAGGTGCAGGTCAGGATATGGCTGCGGGTTTAAGTCGTATAGCAGGGCGTTTGAGGGGGTTGCCTGGGCGCGTCAGCACCAATTTCTCACCGCAATCTTTTTATGTGGGAGCACTGGGCAAATCCATTGGGAACCATGTGAAAGGACAATGCGGTAATCTGAGCCTGGCGTACCTATTTTCGCTGAGTCAGGGCGGTGATGGTCGGACGAAATTCCTCAAAGCGCTCTATCTGCAGGCTGGAATTCTTCAGCGTGCAGCTGACTCTGAAGCACCGTTGTCAAAACAGGAGGTCAAAGACAGTAAGAACTTCCGGAAAGCCATCAATAGCTTATCATCAAGTGGTTATCAGGCGTCAGTGCAGGACTCTGTGTTGCAGGGTGAGGGAAAGCTGACACTGGATGCGGTGATAGATAGATTGAGCCAGAGTTCTGGTGATACGTCTTATCAACTGAACAGCGGTAACCACGCCTTGGTGATTGGTCTGCGTCGGCAGGGTAATCAGAATCGTTACTATTTTTATGATCCTAATGCCGGTGATGTAGAGATTCCTCACACCGACAAAGCCGCGGGTGCAAAGGCACTTAAAACCCTTATCAGTCGTCACTTTAGTCAGACCAATTCAAAGGGGCACTGGCAGGGGACGCTGGCGGATTACTATGATGCCCAGCGAAATAAAGCAGGTCAGTTGGTTTTTGAAGCGTACCGCTTCAATAGCGCTAAAGCGCAGAGCAATGCTGCTTTCAAAGCACTTAAAACGCAGATCCATGCTAATGGCTTTATCAGTGAGATCGACCGCCTGAAGGCGAAAGATGGAGCGGATGGGCTGCTGACGATAGAAGGTGTCACCATATCCCGCGAAGAGCTTTATCGCTTTGGCGCGACAGTGGACGGTAAAGCAATTGATGCTAATGTCGATCTCACCGATGCTGATGTCGTTAAGCGGATTAAATACAGTGCAGTCAGCATTCTGGATCTGACACGCAAAGGGATTACTGATCAGGCTGCAAAGCAGGTGAGGTTGTTGCGGCTGCAGATGGCGCAGGCTGCACGGCCTGATGATCTGCTCAGCACGCCGGATGGTAGCGCTGATGCTATAAATGCCAGTAAAGCTTTGAATCTGATAAAGCAGCATGTGGCTTATGATTCTGCAACTAAAAAGGCTCAAATAGGTGCGGATCTGTGGCGGAATTTTCAGGTTGAACGCGATGCCGCCGGAAAAAACCGCAGGCTGAACCGGATCAACAGAATCAGCAGTCGCATCGGAAGAACCCTGCAAGGCTATAGCTATTATCAGGGTCTTCTTGCGTTGAGTAACCTGAAGCGCCGCTCAGAAATGACCGCAGCACAGAAGGCTGAGCAGGATCTGGATCTGGGGCTCATGCTTGGAGGTTTTGCCGCTGATCTCAGTGAAAATACCATTGAGAAAGGTTTGTCTAATATGGGTAGCCGCCTTAACTTGGCGGGTAAACGGTTAGCAAACCGAGGCTTTTACAATATCAGTGGTAAACCCGGCACATTAGGCAGTAGCGGAGCGCGACTCGCCCGTTTAATGAAACATACCCGTAGCGGTATTGGCCGTGCTGCAGCAAAACTGGGGTCTTCACTTGCTAAAGCGGCTGGTCCTATTGTTGGTGTTGCTCTGGCTGGGTTGGATATCTACGATGCTTTCCGTTCTTTCGCTAAAGCAGATAAGTTGTCCGGAAAAGCCCGCCAGGATGCTCTGGTCAGTGGTGGCCTTGCGGTCACAAGTGCCGTTGTTGGTATTGCAACGTCAATTGGTGTTGCGGTGGCGATGGCCGTTGGAGCCGCCGCCGCAGTATCGGCGCTCGGCGTAGTGGGTGTTGCTATTGGGGCCCTGATAGCATTGGGCGGGGCTATATATTCGGCTGTTCGTCAGGTTGAAGAGTATGATAAGTATCTTGATCTCAACGGCTGGCAGAAGTTTAAACTTGGCATACGCTTGTTTTTCGGTGATGGGTTATCTAGTGATGAGCGGGCACAAATTCTTAAAGCTAAACGTATCAATGCAACGACGAAAGCTTACCGTAAAATCCTGAACGAAAAAGCAGGCAAAGTGCTGGAAGGGATTAAAGATGATTCAGCAGGTAAAAATCAGGCGTTTTATGTATCTGAATCAGCAGTAGTAAACAGTTCTTCGAGGAACTTCCAGTCGTATAAAGTGCTGTACTATGAGTGGGAAGAATATCTTTCATCTCCGAAGGTGGGAACAGTGAGGTGGAGATTAAAGGATCCTGTAATATTGGGGGCAGGGTATCACGAGAGTGAGCGTTATGCTGCGCTGACTGCAGGCCGTAGTCGAAAACCTAATGCGTCGATTGGCTATCAATTTGCGAAACCCTATATCGTATTTGCTAAGGATGTAATGCTGCCTGAAATTGAACTCGTAGAACACAATGATACTCTGGATTTATCGGGTGCGGGGTCTGCGACTGGTCGGGTCAGGGTTAAAGCGACAGATAATCCTGGACAGCTTTCAGGCTTTCGTGTGCCACAAAATCTTGACAAAGTGACCATAAGCCTGGGGGGGGGCGACGACCGTTTTACGGGCAATAATGCTTATAAGCATACAGTGGTGATCGGCGACGGTCGGAAACACTACGTTGGAGGCAATAAAAATGATGCCTTTATCATCGCCAAAAGTTATACGTCAGGAAGTTTTTTCGATGGTGGCGGTGGCACTGACAGTCTGATTTTGTCAGGTGCGAGGAAAGATGTTGTTAATCTCAAAACAAACAGTATTCATTTCAGGTTAAGCCGCTATGGGCGCCCTTTGCAGACAGCACGGATTCAGGGATTTGAAAATGTGTTTGGCCGGGTAGACCGGGATGATGAAATTACCGGTGATGATCAGAAAAACCTGATTAATGGCCGGGGGGGGAGTGATGTAATCCGCGGCGAAGGTGGTGACGACATTCTGATCGGATATGGGAACGCACTTGAGCTGCATGGGGGGGAAGGTAGTGATGTATTCTTTATTAAAAAGGCGCCAGCACCTACTCAGGATCAACAGATCAGTATATTTGAAACTGAATCGAATACTGATAAAAATACAGTGTATCTGGATTTCGCCGCCTCTGAAGTACTCAATGTTCGACGTACCACTACATCGGTTCATCTTGAGCTGCGAACGGGCAACTATAAAACGGTAGTTACTCTGAATGGGGTCTACCAGCGACAGGCTAATGGGGATTATGTGCGTTCCCGGCGAGCGTTTACGATTGTTTCCAAGGATGGTTTTACGTTGATCCCACGCTGGCAGAAGGTTATCAAAGCCGATTCCAGACTACCGGGAGGGTATGAAGCGTTTGAGAAGGGCTTTTATGCCCGCTATGACCTGTTTGGGGATAAAACAGTCAGCGCTGTCGGTGCGAATGTTAATAGTATTCGGGTCGGGTACCATGCCAATGTTAGAACCGTTGCTGTTCATCAGCCGGGAAAAAATACCTACCGTAGATTGCCTGGTTTTATGGAGCTTCTGACGGAAGGTGGCAATAGTGCGGATTTTGTCTGGGGGGCGGATGGCACAGATCTGCTCAGGGGCTACCAGGGCGTTGACTGGCTCAGGGGTAGAGAAGGACAGGATACCTATGTTGTCCATCTGGATCATGCTGAAATCAATAATAGTAGTCTGAGCACTGATAAATTTAAAAAAACCGATGTTGGTACTAAATATATAGAAAACAACTCGTCAGATAAGAAGCAGGACTATCTGCTATACAACGCCAAGCGCACAGATATTGGCTATCGTGTGAATGGTCGGGATCTGGAAATATATTTTAAGCCAGCTGAAAGCCGTGCACCGAAGGTTGTGCTGAAATCCTTTATGTACTCCGAAACATATCGCCATATCAGCCTGGTAGATAGCGAAGGTGTTACCTATACAATCGGTGTTGACAGTAACAACAAGGCCTATATCTCGGAGGACGGCTTTGTCGCAGGCACTTCGCGCGATGACCTGCTTTCTGCTGTCGGTGCGCCTATCACGTTGCTGGGCGGCAATGGTGATGATCTGCTACTGGGGCGCTCAGCGGCAGGGCAGGAAGGCGACAAGCTGTTTGGCGGTAAAGGCGATGATATTCTGGTGGGCGCATCCGGCGACGACACTCTGACAGGCGGTGATGGTGATGACCTGCTATACGATCAGTCCGGCGACGCCATTCTGGCTGGCGGCAACGGCAGCGACCATCTGATTTTTGAGGCGGCATCGACCGGCGTTAAACTGATTGATGCAAACCAGAAGGACGGTACTCAGGACACTGTATGGCTGCCCTTCGCCCTGAGCTCTGCTCACTTTGCCCGGAAGGGCAATTCTCTGGTTATTCAGGGGCAGGCGCCGGATGCGCCCAAAGGAACTCTGCTAACCATCCTGTTGAAAAACTATTATGTGTCAGCGGCCCGCCAGGCCGTGAATATTATGAGCTATGATCCTGCTGCACTCTTTGATCAGGATATGAGAGCGGAGCTATTGCGCTTACCGGCCGATGCCAGAATAAACGCCGCACTGCGGATACTGACGTCGCTGGGCCAGGCCAAACAGCGGTTGGATGGAGCATCCGTCAAGCAGAAGAAACCGCTGATTAAAGCGTATTTGCAGTATTATAAGAATGCATTGGTGGCGCTGGGACAGGTTCAGCAGGCTCACAGTGGAGTGCCTGAACGGCTGTCAAAGCAGGGCTTGCTTGAAATAGCCCGTCGGGCGTTTTTCACAACCGCGTTGCGCGAGGATAAGCCGCCTGCAGCTGTTCCACTTCAGGGGACGGATCAGGATGATACCGTGGTGCTGGAAAATAATGCTGTGGCAGATGCCAACGGCGTGCATTTCCAGGGTGGGAAGGGCGATGATCATGTTCAGGGCAACAGCCACGACAACACTCTGAAAGGCGGCGATGATGAAGATACCCTCTATGGCTATGCTGGCAACGATACACTCTATGGCGATAGTGGTAGTGACAGACTGCACGGTGGTAAGGGGGATGACATTATCTATTCCGGCGGTGCGCAGGTATTTGTTGATCCGCTGAGCCCTTCGCCAAAGCTGAACAGTTGGGTCGATTATATTGACGGCGGCAGTGGGCGTGATACGTTTGCCATTGATAATAGCGGTCTTAAATTTGCCCCAGGGCACTGGTGGAAGCCTAAAACAACCTACTTTATCAGGGGGCGGATTGTTCACGGAAAAATAATTGAAGCGCATCTGACCGGCCACTCCTTTAAGATTGATCTGAATGCTGGGACCGCTGATTATATCTATAACCGATTGTATAAGCGCTACTTCGGAGGCTGGTCTAATTATAGCGATACTCTCTCGCTACGTATTGCGAAGCTGTCGAATATCGAAAACGTGATCGGTTCCGATCTGAATGACATCATCATTGGCAACCGGCACGCCAATGTTATTGACGGTGGTCGGGGTGCAGACAGGATCAATGCAGGTGGCGGTGATGATACTGTTAAAATTACCGCCAATGTGTTCAGGTCTTCAACACCTGCTTTGCTGGCTTCAGAGGTTGATACTGTGGATGGCGGTTCGGGTAATGACACTATCCGGTTGTCCTCCGCAGCCCTGCGTTACCGGCCTGGTCCATGGTGGACACCGAAAACGACATATTATAGTGCGCCGTCAGTTATCGGTAGCATTGTTGAAGCCCATCTGACAGGACACAGTTTTACTGTTGATCTTTCGGCAGGGACGGTTAAGTACAATTACTCCCGGTTCTTTAAACGCTATTGGCCCGCTTACGCAAACCATTCGAGCAACGAGCAATTGACGGTTGCGAACATTCGTAATTTTGAAAATGCTATCGGTACAGATATTAATGATACTCTGGTAGGCAATGAGGGGGCCAACCTCCTGGCTGGTGGTAACGGTAACGATACTCTGAATGGTGGTGGGGGGCTGGATACTGCCTCCTATCAGTATGGTACCTTTACCCATGGTGTAGAGGTACGTCTGGATGGTGGTGCTTCTTATCAACGGCGCGCTGATGGCAGCCGGGGCGGGCGCGACGATACGCTTGTATCCATAGAAAATGTTATCGGTTCAGAGCAGAACGATAAGATAGTAGGCGACGGCGTAGCCAATAGATTGGACGGCGCAGGTGGCAGGGACTATCTGAACGGGGGGCACGGTGCCGATCAGCTATATGGTGGGGCAGATAATGATAGCCTTTTGGGGGGGAGTGGCGCAGATAGGCTGTTTGGCGGCTCCGGAGACGACTCTCTGACGGGCGGCCTGGGTGTCGATACACTCAACGGCGGTTCTGGAAGAGATACGGCTACTTACAATGGCTTGGTGCATTCTGGCGGTGTAAAGGTCGATCTGGCTGCAGGCGCGGCCTATGACCGTCGGAATAACAGTCTGGCCGATAGGTTGATCAGTATCGAAAATGTTAAGGGGACCAGTAGAAACGATATTCTGATAGGAAGTAGCGGCGATAACGACTTGTATGGTTCTGGCGGTGATGACCAGCTCAATGGTGGCGCGGGGAACGATCGGCTCTGGGGTGGAGATGATGCGGATGTCCTGCGTGGGGGGGATGGTAATGATGTACTGGATGGCGGCGCTGGAGATGACTTGCTGGAAGGCGGTGCCGGCGATGATATTCTGCATGCATCTGCTGGATCCGATCAATATAACGGCGGTGCGGGCTCTGATACACTGAGCTTTGAAAATGCTTCTTCTGCTGTCAAAGCCTCGCTGGGCGCACGCACAGGTTCTGAGCTGATCATAAATGGCAGCTTTGAGACGCTGACGACCAGTGATCCGAACTTGCAGGGATATTTTGAGCGTTCTGCACAAATCACTCTGAGCAGCCCGGCTCGCATGCATGGCTGGTCCTATGTCGGGAAGATGAAGATCTTTAACAATGGAGGGGGTATCGGGATAAAGGCGAGTAATGGCCGCAGTATGGTTCAGCTCGACAGTGCTGCCGATACGCTGAACGAGATTTCAACCCGCGTCGCTCTGGTCAGTGGTAAAACTTACCGGTTGTCTTTTGATATGCGTTCCCGCTCAGGCCAGCCTGAAGGTGTTGAGGTCTATCTTGGGCAAACACTGATCAAAAGCGTCAGTACTCAGGGCGGGCTCTGGTCTGCCCATACTATTGATCTGGTTGCGCCATCAACGGGGCAGTTCTCACTGCGTTTTAAGGAGTTAAGCGCTGAAAACGATGGCAGCGGAACTCTGTTGGATAATGTTAGTTTGGTTGAAAAACTCACTCAGAATAAAATTACCGGGATTGAAAACCTGCTGGGAAGCCGTTGGAACGATCAACTGAGCGGCAACGCTGATGCTAACCGCATTGACGGCGGACTCGGTAATGACCGCCTTTATGGGAAGGCGGGCAATGATAAACTGATTGGGGGAAGAGGAGACGATTGGCTATACGGCGGTGAGGGTAGTGATGTCCTCGATGGTGGTGTCGGTAATGACTTACTGTTCGGAGGTGAAGGCGATGATACCTTTGTTATCAGTTACGGCTCTAAGGTTGTTTCGGGCGGCAGCGGTTCCGATACCGTGTCATTTAAGGAGGCCCCCAACGCGCTGACTGCGCGGCTTGCTACTGGCCAGTTTTCCATGTCAGCGAAGAACCTCATAAACAACAGCAGTTTTGAGCAATTGACAGCGGCTCCCTATGTAAGAAAACGTAAGGTTTCCGTCCTGGCGAACAGCTGGACCAGCACAAAATCACCTGAAATAAAGATCTGGAAACAGGGGACTGGTTCTGTCAGCGCCAGTGACGGCAAGAACATGGTTCATCTGGACCCGAATGATGATCTTGTGCAAACGGTTTCGGTCGTTGCCGGAGAAAAGTATTCGTTTTCTTTCCAGAGTAGGGCGTTCGGGCGCGTTGCACAGGAGGTCAAGCTTTATTTTGATGGTCAACAGGTGGCCCGTTTTTCCAGTGTTGCTGGGCTTTGGGATCGTCAGAGCGCCTTTATAGTGCCAGCCAGAACCGGCGACTTTAAGCTGATGATAAAGGCAGGTCCAGCGCTGTATGGTTCTACGGGGGTATTATTGGATGAGGTTCGATTCGAACGCGCTAGTCCAACCCTGCGTGTTACTTCAATTGAGAATGTTACCGGAACGCAGTTCAATGATTCTATCTGGGGGGATGCTGTGGCTAACCGGCTGGATGGAAAAGAAGGAGATGATGTGCTCAAGGGGCTGGCAGGAGATGATGTTCTGCTGGGTGGCTCGGGGAACGATACTCTGAACGGTGGCGCTGGTGCCGATACTCTTCGTGGTGGTATCGGTGATGATACCTATGTCCTGCATCGGGGGCACGGTAAGGATGTGCTTGCTGATACCGGTGGCCGAGATATTATTCGCTATAATGGCACCGCAGTACCTGCCGAACAGATTGGGTTTGATCGGCTATGGTTCAAGCGAAACAGTGCGAATAAGCACTTATATATTTCCCTGAATGAGGGAGGCGGTTCGACCAGTGAAGTCACCGTGCAGAATTACTTTAGTAGCGCCGCGAACAAAGTTGAAGAGATCCAGATCGGCAGTAAAAAGCTGACCAGCGCGAATATTGATCTGCTGGTCAATATGATGGCCGGTTTGACTGCATTTGATTATTCCGCGACGGCTGTGGGATCAAATAAGACTGTTATTCAGGAAATAAATAACCGCCTGGTCGATATTAATCGTTAAAGGCATAGAGCGGTGCCCCCTGGCAGGGGGCATCTGAAAAAGGAAAGATAATGGAAAGTAGCATTCAATTTGTTGTGAACGAGCGCCTGTATACGTTGGTGCCAATGGCTCCCCGCCGGGCCATACATTTTGCGCCGAAGGCGCTGGGGGTTATTGCCCGCCTGGTTGATGGCAGCCCGATCCTGACTGGGTTGCCAGATTATGGTGATAATGTCGAAGACGCACTGAAAAGTATTATACCGGAGTTGATCCGGATCGCGGCTCAGATTGATCCCGAAGCGATGTCCGGTCTGATTGATGAGGTGTTTACGACCGATATTTACACAGAGGCAGATGATAATCTGTCAGATACAGAGATATTTGATAACCATTTCTCGTTATTCCCGTCTGATCTTCTTCAGGTCGGTTTCTGGGCGGTTGTTCATAATTCGTTGATGTTTCTCGTAGAAGATCATATGTCGCTTCTGATAGCAGATGAGAATGTGAAAGAAACCCTGAACTGACAGTAAGTGAGTGCCTGATAGGGGAAAAGCTATCGATTATGGCCTTGTCACCCTTTTCATCGGGATTCGTTTTATGCGTACTGTCACGTAGCAGCAGAATATCACGGTTTACCCGTGAATGAAGGAGTATGGTACAACTCATTCTGGAAGCGTTGAGACGTTGTGCTTCTGTGGGTTTTGCTTCATTTGGGCTGTCAACGAAAGAGCCCCGGCATGCCCGGGGCTATCTACAGCAATCCGGGCGCTTTTATCCGCTGATATATCTGCTCAACACCAGGGGGGAATGGTCGGAATGAGTAGTATCGGATCAATGGAAGATAAGGTTTGAATAACGTATCGACGAGTGCAATTTCTTAAGGCTGGTGTATGGCATGAACAGTGCTACTCTGGCTTAGAAGTTTAAGGAAACAGCATGGAAAATATAGCCTTTGCTGAGACGTCTCCTGTGGATGCCGGTGATCAACGGCATGGTGAGACCGCAAGCCTGCTGGGGGCGTTCTATATCTATGGGCAGATGGCGCAGATATTTGAATCAGCGGGCGAGGCTGATCTGTTTCTGGCGTCAATAAAGACAATCGAGCCAGACGCTGCGTTACAAAAGATAGCCGCAGAGTTCGATGTAAAAATTGCCATCCGGCAGTGTGCTGTGCCGCAGTTGGTAAAGCGAGGTTTGCCAGCTATCGTGCAGGGCAGTGACAGCCGCTGGTTTATTCTGGCGCAACAGACAGATGGCCAGTATTTGATACAGAGACCGGAGGAAGAACAGCCAGAGCTGCTGTCCGAGAATGATTTTCTGGCGATTTATTCCGGGAAGTCTCTGCGGATTAAAGGCAATAGCCAGGCATCAGACCTGCTGAAAAAATTTGATGTGCGCTGGTTCATTCCCGAGATTGCCCGTTATAAGGGGCTTGCGCCGGAACTATTAACAGCCTCTGCCGTGCTCCAGTTGTTCGCGCTGGTGTCTCCGCTGTTTTTTCAGGTTGTTATGGATAAAGTCCTGGTACATCAGGCGGTGTCAACTCTGGATGTCTTAGTTACCGTGCTTGTGGCGGTCGCTGTTTTTGAAATATTGCTTCAGGTGCTTCGCCAATATATGGCATCCCGAACCGCCAGCCGTATTGATGCCAGACTGGGCAGCAAACTGTATAGACACCTGGTCGATCTGCCTCTCTCCTATTTTAAAAGCCGCTCGGTCGGTGTGACTGTCATGCGGGTTAATGAGCTGAATTCAATTCGGGAGTTTATCACTGGCGCGGCAAATACACTGGTTATAGATCTTGGGTTTACCTTTATCTTTTTTGCGGTGATGTACTATTACTCGCCCCTTCTGACGCTGATTGTTGCAGTGTCTGTGCCTTGTTATATGGCTGTTTCTTATTTTATAACGGCACCCTTACAGGCCAGAATAGAAGAGCTTTCCCGTGACAGCTCTGTCAATAATGCTTTTCTGACGGAATCACTGACGGGTATTGAAACTGTTAAAGCACTGGCGCTGGAGCCGGGTATGATCCGGCGCTGGGAGTATCAAACCCGCGACTTTGTGCACTCTAACTTCAAAGTACAGCGTCTGATGCAGATGTCTGAAGGGCTGATACAGATCATCCAGAAAGTCACTATGGTACTGATCCTATGGATCGGCGCTCAGATGGTGATTGCTCTGGAGTTGTCTATCGGGCAGTTGATTGCGTTTAATATGATGGCGAACCATGTGAGTCAGCCCATCATACGCCTGACCCAGCTGTGGCGGGAGTTTGTCCAGGCCCGTGTCTCAGTTAAGCTGTTAGGTGATGTTTTAAACACAGTGCCGGAGATCTCGGATAAGCATGCTGCGGTCCCGGCCGATGTTCGGGGGGCGGTGAGTCTCAAGGATATCACTTTTCGCTATTCCCCTGAGCATCCTCCGGTATTTGAAAACCTGAATATGAGCATACCCGCAGGGCATATGGTCGCTTTTGTCGGCCGTTCAGGATCGGGTAAAAGCACCATTACCCGGCTGATTCAAAAACTGTATATCCCTGAGTCCGGACAGGTTTTACTGGATGGCATCGATATCGCGACCTTAAACCCGGTTGAACTGCGCCAGGCTATGAGCATTGTTTTGCAGGAAAACTTTCTTTTTAACCGCAGTGTTAAAGACAACATAGCGATTATGTCCCCGTCAGCGCCTTTGGCTGACGTTGTTGATGCCGCAAAGAAAGCCGGCGCTCATGAGTTTATTCTTGAGCTCAAAGACGGTTATGACACGATTTTATCGGAAGGGGGGATGTCGTTGTCTGGTGGGCAGAGACAGCGTATTGCTATTGCCCGCTCTTTGATGAGTCTGCCCAGAGTGCTTATTTTTGATGAGGCAACTTCAGCACTTGATGATCACTCTCAGGCAGTTATTAAAAATAATATGGGCATGATCAGGGAAAACCGTACGGTAATTATGATTGCCCATCGGCTTTCGACTGTGCGCGATTGTGACTGTATCTATGTTCTGGATAAAGGACAGATTGTTGAGGCTGGCAGTCATGAAGAGCTGATTAACAGGCCAGATGGCGCTTATCGTCAACTGTGGCAGTTGCAGTGTTCAGAGCTGAGTTATGAGGCTCTGAATAAAGACAACCTGACAGGAGGAACGCATGAAGCAGGCGCCTGAATACCTTTTTGATAGCGGCAGCTCAAACGCGGAGTCAGATACTCAGCGGAGTGTGTCCTATTTATCCAGAGTAAAACGGTTAGTCAGTCAGAAAAACAATCTGAAATACGAGTTTCTGCCGGAATACCTTGAAGTACTTGAAAAGCCGCCTTCAAGCGTTGCCCGGTACTTTGTGTTTGCGATTATGGTACTGGTATTTATCACACTCTTATGGGCAACGCTCGGACGGATCGACATTATAGCCTCAGCGGAGGGGCGTTTGATTATAGACCATCGTTCAAAAGTGATTCAGGCACCGGATATGGGCGAAATAAGCGATATCTATGTCCGCGATGGTCAGAAAGTCAGTCAGGGGCAATTGCTGATTTCTCTTAATCCGACAGAGGCTATTGCTGAGCATCAGCGTTTAAAAAACCAGTTATCTGCTGTGCAACTTGACCTGGCCAGAGTCGAGGCTTTGTTGTCTGACGACCCGCTTGGGCATTTTATGCCTCCAGACGGTGCTGGCGTTGAAAAAGTGCGCATGACACGTGAAGTGTTGGCCGCAGACTTTCATAGCTTTGATGCTCAGGTTGATCAACTGACCGGTCAGATTAAGGAAAATAAACATCAACAGCGGTTGTTACAGAACGTCTCCCACGAAACGGAGTTATTAATACATAATGCCCGTGAACGTTTAAAAGCCCGTAAAAAACTTCTGGATCAGGGGCATTTCACCCGGCTCGGCTATCTGGAGTTAGAAAAAGAGCTTATTCAGGAAACCCGGGATGATGCGCGTCAGCGCAGCACCGTTGCGCAGCTTGCGTCTGAAGGGCAGAAGCTGGTTCGGCAATTAGCGCAGCTAAGAACCGATCACAGGCAGAAGCTTCTGGAGAGGAGAACAACTCTCAATACAGAACAGATAGATCTGACAAAACAGCTTGTCAGTGCAGCTGAACGGCTCAGGAAAATGAACATTGTTGCGCCGGTTGCCGGGGTGGTGCAGCAGCAGGTTGTGCATACCGTGGGCGGTGTTGTACAGCCTGCGCAGGAGCTGATGATAATCGTACCTGAGGATGCCAACCTTGAAGCCGAGGTGACTGTTCTGAATAGGGATGTGGGTTTTATTCGGGCCGGCCAGACCGTGGAAGTTAAGATTGACAGCTTTCCTTATACAAAACATGGAACCATAAAGGGGGAGGTGGTGCATGTTTCACTGGATTCTATGCAGGATGAACGTCGGGGGCTGGTGTATCCCGCACGCATCCGGCTGGCGCGGCAGGTGATTGCTGTTGGCAGCCGGGAAGTCCCCCTTTCTGCGGGGATGTCTGTTGTTGCTGAGATTAAAACGGGTGATCGGAAAGTAATTGATTATTTACTTAGCCCGCTTAAAGAATACCAATCAGAATCACTTAAGGAGCGCTAGTGGAGTCATTAGATGAACAGGTTACGCAGGCAGCTTCCATCGGTGGTACCGGACAGTCCCATGATCCGGATTCTGATAGTGGTTTGCTGGCGTTGGTGCATATTGCCAAAGAGTTTGATATTGCTGTCGACAGCAAGCAGATGTGGCACGTTCATGGGCGTAGTGATGAAAAGTATCAGAGCATTGATATTATTCGTTGCGCTAAAAGAATCGGTTTACGTGCCAGTGTTGTGTCTCTGTCCTCTGAGGAGGCCTTAGCGGACGCTGCTTTTCCGTTTATAGCCCGGTATAACGAAACCGGTACATGCTATGTAGTCACCAGTTATGAGGCGGGGTTTGTCAAATTTTTGAACCCTTTAACAGGACGCTTCAGCCGTAAACCAGCCAGCTATTTTCTGGAGTCCTTTTCGAATCAGGCATTGTTGTTTGCTCGCCAGCCTGGCTGGTTTCGTGGTGAGAAGAGTTTTGGTTTTTCCTGGTTTGTGCCTTCCATTATTAAACATCTGGGCCGCTTTCGCCGGTTATTGCTGGCATCCCTGTTTATACAGATATTTGCGCTGGCTTCACCAAAATTCTTTGAAGTCGTCATTGATAAAGTACTGGTGAGCCGAGGTCTGCAAAGTCTGGACGTTCTGGCGATAGGATTGTTAGTGATCGCTTTTTTTGATCCGCTGATGGCCTACATACGCAGCTTAATCTTTGCTCACCTTGCCAGTGGTGTAAATGCTGAGCTTTCGAGCCGCTTGTTTCGCCATCTGGTGCATCTGCCGCTGAGCTATTTTCGTACCCGTCAATCAGGAGATATTATTGCCCGGATACGGGAGATGGACCATATCAGGAATTTTCTTACAGGCTCTGCGCTGATGATGGTCGTTGATCTTGCATTTATCGGTGTTTTCCTGGCGTTTATGTACGCTTATTCCAGTAAGCTTTTCTATATTGTGCTGGCGACTTTGATCGTTTTTGCATCGTTCTGGCTATGTGTTGGGCCGTTTCTTCGAAAACGTGTTGAGAAAGAATATGAAAGGCACGCTGATAATACTGCATTCCTGACCGAGAGTGTAACGGGGATTGAAACGATCAAGTCATTAGGTATCGGTGGTCGCTTCACGAAAGAGTGGGAAGAAAAACTGGGGGCATCGCTCAAGGCGTCTTTTCGGTCTGATATGTTCGGACAGTGGGCTGGTGGTGCTATCGGTCTGATCCAGAAAATATCTTCAGCGTTGATCCTATGGTTTGGAGTGACTGCAGTATTGGACGGGGATCTTACGGTGGGTCAACTGATAGCCTTCAATATGTATGCAGGCCATGTGACGATGCCGATTTTGAGGCTGGCGCAGATCTGGCAGGATTTCCAGCATACCGGTATTTCAATCCGGCGTATCGGCGATATTCTGCGGGAAGAGCCTGAATCAGTGATGAGTGCCGGTCGTTCATCACTCGATAAAATTGAGGGTGAAATCGAGCTGCGTAAAGTATCTTTCCGATACACTGACGATGGCGCTGAGGTACTCAGGCGTCTTGATCTTAAAGTTGGATCAGGGGAAGTGCTGGGTATTACTGGTTTGTCAGGCTCAGGCAAAAGTACCATCACTAAACTGGTCCAACGGCTGTATACACCCCAAAGCGGACAGATATTGATTGATAATGTCGATATGGCGATGGCAGACCCGGCAATGTTGAGGCGCAGAATGGGAGTGGTGCTTCAGGAAAATTTTCTGTTTAACGGCTCCGTGCGCGAGAATATCAGTCTGGGCAATCCTATGGCCAGCGAAGCGGATATTGAACAGGCGGCTGAATTAGCCGGTGTGACTGAATTTATTCAGAGTTTACCGCAAGGCTATGATACTCAGGTTGGAGAGCGGGGAGGGGCATTATCAGGTGGTCAGCGTCAAAGGATTGCCATTGCCCGGGCATTGGTGGCAGATCCTAAAATCCTTATCTTCGATGAAGCCACATCGGCGCTGGACTATGAGACCGAGGCTGCGATTCTGAAGCGCTTACCGGAAATAGTGAAAGGTCGTACAGTATTGATCATTGCGCACCGGCTGAACTGTATGCCTTTATGCGATCGTATTATCGTTATGGAGCATGGTGAGGTTATTCAAAGCGGCGATCATACAGCATTGGTCGGGCAGACAGGTGCGTATCAGGAACTCTGGCAATTGCAGAATGAATCTGTATTGCACCAGTAATATGACGTTTAAGTTCTCGCCCCTGACTGAGCAGATAATGATGTGAGCTTTGTAGAATGTGATTGATAAACGGCTATTGGTTCCAGGAAAGTGGGACGCTCACCGGGTGTGGTGCGATTATTGTGCGAATTTCTGGAAATACAGAGACGGGGTGCGGAAAGGTTTAGAAAGCGGCTACGGATGGTAACCGCTTGATAAAAAAGTCTATTTCTTTCTGAAATTATAAATCCAGCTTATCCGCAACGTAGTCAGCGTCTTTATCACCGCGGCCGGACAGGTTAACCAGGATGGTAGTATCTTTGTCCATCTCCTGAGCGGCGCGCATCGCCCAAGCAACTGCGTGGGAGCTTTCCAGCGCCGGGATGATGCCTTCTACCTGAGACAGAGTCATAAAGGCGTTCAGACACTCTTCGTCAGTGACTGACTGATATTCAACACGACCCAGATCTTTCAGGTAGCTGTGCTGCGGACCTACGCCCGGATAGTCCAGACCGGAAGCGATGGAGTGTACCGGCATCGGCTCGCCGTCTTCGGTTTCCAGTACGTAGCACTTCATGCCATGGATCTCGCCTGGCTTACCCAGTGTCAGGGTTGCGGAGTGTTCGCTGGTTTCCAGACCTTTACCGGATGGCTCAATACCCACAATATTCACTGAATCATCTTCCAGGAATGCGGTGAACAGGCCCATTGCGTTAGAACCACCACCCACACAAGCGGTGATGTAGTCTGGCAGGGTGTTGTGCTTGTCCTGGAACTGCTGACGGGCTTCACGACCGATGATGCTCTGGAAATCGCGTACCATTTTCGGGAATGGGTGTGGGCCAACCACAGAGCCGATGGCGTAGATGTAGTTCACCGGATCCTTCAGGTACTCTTCGAATGCACTGTCTACTGCATCTTTCAGTGTTGCGGTACCGCGGGTAACCGGTACCAGCTTGCAGCCCAGAATCTTCATTTTTGTAACATTCGGATGTTCTTTCTCGATATCCACCTGACCCATGTGGATCTCGCATGGGATACCGACCAGAGCGCAGGCCGTTGCCAGAGCAACACCGTGCTGACCGGCTCCGGTCTCAGCGATCACCTTGGTTTTACCCATGAACTTCGCCAGAAGTGCTTCACCCAGGCAATGGTTAATCTTGTGCGCGCCGGTGTGGTTCAGATCTTCACGCTTCAGATAGATCTGTGCACCACCGAGTTTGTCGCTCAGGCGCTTAGCATGGTAGATCGGGCTTGGGCGGCCAACGTAGTCCTGGAACAACTGCATCAGTTCGTTCTGGAACTCTTCAGTCTGACGGATCTCTTCATAAGCGCGATCGATCTCGTCCATTACCTGCTTCAGTTCTGGGGGAATAATCTGACCGCCGTAGTTACCGAAGAAGCCTTCGTTGTCTGGCATTGGGGCAAAATCAAACTTGCTCATGGAACCTCTCTTATCTCTCATGAATTCCGGTCGCAGGCCGCAGCTTATAAAGTGATACCACGACAACCGGTTTTATCGTTTTTCTGTGTTGTAAAGAGAGGAATATAGCGGGGTGGGAAGCACTTGCCAACCATCAGGTTATATTTAAATAACCTTTGGCTGATAAACCTCAACCAAAGTCGAGTTCTATCTGCTGTTCTTTGGAAACGGTCTTTTTGAAGCCTTCGGATTTCAGACGTTTACTGATATCCCGTAAACGGCTGCGGGCTTCATGGTAGCAATGAAATACGGTGTGGTTGAACGCACCGCTATCGCGTACGGTATTACCCCATGACTCGGTCAGCACCCAGTCCCCCATCAGATCCTGATAGAGTCGGACGATGAAATAGTCCTGTTGTTTGCGCCAGCGGATAATCAAGAACGTACTACCAAACTCGGGTTAATTTGCTCGGACGGATGTCAAAGCACAAAGCGGGCAATTATAATCGCGGTTTCGCCCCTTAACCAGCTGATTTTTAACCTCTGGAGTACTCTTTGAAACTGAATGATCTGAATATCGTAGCGGATGAGAATATTCCGGCACTGGAGCCTCTGTTCGGGCGCTTTGGCAGCATTACCCGGTTGCCGGGACGCAATATGCAGGCGGCGGATCTTGCCAATGCTGATCTGTTACTGGTGCGGTCAATAACTCAGGTAAATGAAGCCTTGCTGGAACACAGCCCGGTCCGGTTTGTAGGGACGGCAACGATCGGTACGGATCATATTGATCAGGCTTACCTACAGCAGCGGGGCATCGCGTTTTCCAGTGCGCCGGGCTGTAATGCCGATGCGGTAGCAGAGTACGTGATCAGTACTCTGTTGCTGGTCGCCCGTGAGCAGGCATTTGATCTGCATAATAAAACGGTCGGTATTGTCGGGGTAGGTAATGTCGGTAGCCGGTTACAGCACCGGTTGGAACGGCTGGGTATCAGGTTGCTGTTGAATGACCCGCCGCGACAGAAACGGAGCGAAGCCGGATTCAGTGAACTGAATCAGTTATTAACTGAAGCGGATATCATCTGCCTGCATACGCCTCTGACCCGGGAAGGTGAGGATGCTACCCGGCATCTGCTGAATAAAACCAACCTGCCTTTAATAAAGCAGGGGGCGATTCTACTTAACGCTGGGCGCGGTCCGGTGATCGATAATCAGGATTTGCTGGAATGGCATCAGCAGCGGGAGGATGTAACGCTACTGCTGGATGTCTGGGAAGATGAACCCCGGGTCGATGCTGAACTGGCTGCACGGGTCAGGATCGGAACGCCGCACATCGCCGGCTACAGTTACGATGGCAAAATCCGCGGTACCTGGATGCTGTATCAGGCATTCTGTGAAAGCCAGGGAATCGCCGCTGATCTCTCTTTTACGGAACTGTTGCCGTCAGATATTGCGCCACAGCTGAGCCTTACGGGGGATGAAACGCTGACCGATATTGTGCATCAGATCTATCAACCAGAGGCTGATGATCAGCGCTTCAGGGACAGTCTGATGGATACAGCTATGCAGCCTCAGAATTTTGATCTGCTGCGTAAACAGTATCCGGTTCGCCGTGAGTTCGCCGCCGCGATCCTGACCGGGGCCAGTCCCGGCAGTGAACTGAAGCAGCAGCTTGAAGCCGTTGGCTTTATTCTGCCCTGAGCCGTTTTACCGGATCACCTTTTTACAGGATAATATCCTGAGTACTAACCCGTTTGCTGTGAGACTGAAATACTGATGCCACCCACCGATATGATTCTGCCGGGAAAATCACTGGCTGATCTGCGTCTGCAGATCGGGGAACCGGTCCGGGTAGAGATCAAGGCACCCAGAGGCCGCTATACGGCTAAATTACTGGGCTATTCGGCTAACGGTGGCATCATCATCAGCAGTCCGGGGAGCAACAACAGTTCTGTGTCATCACTGGTGAATGAAGGTAATCTGGCAACCCTGCGCCTGATGGCGGGGAACCGAATCTGCAGTTTTACCAGTAAAATACTTAAAATAGCGGATCAACCGTTTGGTTACTGGATACTGGAGAATCCGGCGCAAACGGAGACCCGTCTGGTCAGAAAGCATACCCGTGTGCCAGTTCGACTGATGGCATCCGTTGATGATTATGATGAGATGGGCGACCGGCAGGATCTGCCGGTTACTGCTATGTGTATCGATATAAGCCGGGGAGGCGCCTGTCTGCAACTGCCGCGCACCCTGGGTGAAGTGGGGGACAAATTCTATCTCACGACCCGTGTTCAGATTGACGATATCGATCAGGTGCTGCTGGCACCGATCCGGCTGCGCAATCTGCATACCAGTGGGACAGAAGTAAACCACGGGGTGGAATTTATCGAACTGGATGAAGACAGTCGATTGATTATTGCCGCCTTTGTTTATCAGCAGTTTCTGATCGAGACCGGTAATCTTGATCAGATGGGACAGGAGTTATAGATGTTTCGACTGGGTCTGATTATTAATCCGCTGGCCGGTGTCGGCGGCAGCGTGGGACTGAAGGGTAGTGATGGCGAAGCCACCGCCCAGAAAGCACTGGCTATGGGCGCTGAGCCAAAAGCCAATCTGCGTACACAGCAGGCGCTGGAACCATTACAGGGGCTCGAAATCGAGTTGCTGACCTATCCCAGTGAAATGGGTGAGGACAGTGCCCGCCGTATGGGCTTTGAGCCGAAAGTGATCGGCACAATCGAAGCAGGTCACACCAGCGCCGAAGATACCGAAATGGCCGCAAAGCTGATGGTTGCCGAGGGCGTCGATCTGATTCTGTTTGCCGGTGGTGATGGGACTGCCCGTAATATCTGCCATGCCATTGGGGACAGCGCTCCGGTACTGGGTATTCCGGCCGGCGTTAAGATTCATTCAGGTGTCTACACGATTACCCCTAAAGCTGCCGGCGAAGTGGTGGCGATGCTGGTGCGTGGTGAACTGGTCACCCTGGCAGATCAGGAAGTACGGGATATCGATGAAGAGGCATTCCGTGAAGGCCGGGTAAGAGCCAAGTATTATGGTGAGTTGCTGGTGCCGGAAGAGATCCGCTTTATGCAACACGTCAAAAACGGCGGTGGCAAAGAGGTTGAAGAGCTGGTGCTGGATGATATCGCTGCGGACTTCGTAGAGGCGATGGAAGATGATGTGCGCTACATCATGGGCTCAGGTTCCACCGTGCAGGCTCTGATGGATGAACTGGGGCTTGAAAATACCCTGTTGGGTGTCGATCTGATCGAGAATGGTGAGCTGGTCGGTCAGGATCTGACCGCGCAGCAGCTGGAAGAGATGACCGATGGTTACCCGACCCGTCTGGTTATCACGGTAATTGGCGGTCAGGGACACATTATCGGCCGGGGCAATCAGCAGCTCAGTCCGGCATTGTTGAAACGACTGGGGCGTGAAAACATTATCGTGGTTGCCACCAAGAGTAAGATTAAGGCGCTGGAAGGGCGGCCACTGATCGTCGACAGTGGCGATCCGCAGCTGAATCATCAGTTAGCCGGTCTTATCCGTGTGCATACCGGCTACCATGATGCCATTCTGTACCGGGTCGCTGACTATTAAGTCCATCTGCTCGGGCAAGCTTCACTGTTTCTGTTAAGCTTAAAGTATTCGCTGAGGAGACGTAGCGTTGCTGCGGTCTCTTCACGGGGACCGCTTTCCGGGTGATGAGGTACGCTATGGGATTTGAACTGATCCGTTTTTATCTGCAACTGTTGCTGCCTCAGTGGATGCAGAATCGGGAGCCGGATAAGCGACATTTCCACCGTCGTCGACTGACTCCGGTCTATCGGCGTAAGCGGCGCAAGGTCGCAGCGCTGTGGACTGCTGCGGGTCTGTTGATGCTACTGATCCAGGCGCCTTCATTTATTATCTCCGCGTCATTACTGACGACCTTCATCTCCTTCTCGTTACTTGACGAAACCGAAGGCTGAGCCTGTATCCGTTTCTGATCTGAGTCCTGGCTCCTAAGCCCTGATTCCAAGATAAGAGTTTGGTTATTTAATCGAATTGCAGTGTTTCTGAAACCTTTTTGTCATTTTTCCCCGATAACCTGCCTTCAGGTTTTTAAGATCCGCCTCTGTTCAGCAAGGCTTGCTCAGAAGGGCTTACTTTTCAGGGCTTAAGGCGATCCAACAGTTTACTTTCCGGGGAAAAATCATGTCCGTATTCAAGAAAGCAGCAATGGCTGCTGCCGTTGCAGGTATCACACTGTCTCTGACCGCTTGTCAGTCTAACGAAGCTAAAACAGAGATGGCTGCAGCACCTGCACCAGCGGTTGAGCTGAACAACCAGGATCTGTATGAAGTTGATCATGAAGGTCGTCACTATGTATTTGACGATTTCGCAACTTATCAGGAGTTCCTGACAGTGGGCGAGACGTCTTACCGTAAAGTATTCATCGGTGGTGGCCCACACGGTGAAACCCTGGTATTCGGCCTGCGTGGCGAAGACAAGAAAAAGCTGACCGGTCTGGCTGGTGTTGAAATGTACAACGGTAACATGCCAGCAGCTGAAGACTTCTACGGCGAAATGCGCGGTGAAGACGGTCGTCTGTACGTATTCAGCACGCTGGAAGACATGGAAGCGGTACGTGCGACGGGTGAAGCGGCTTACCGCCTGACTCAGATCGGTACTGGTCCACAGGGTCAGACTGTTGTATTCGTTCTGAACGGTTCCAACAAAAAGAAATACCCGGCTGAACTGATCGCTCGTTTCAACGAAATGAACGCTAAGTAAGCCTGATATTATTTACAAAGCCGCCCTCGGGAGACCGATGGGCGGTTTTTTCGTTTCCGGGTAGTGAGAGGGGCAAAGTGTTGGGTTCTGACCTATGATCCTGATCATGTTGGCAACAAATAATCGTTTTGCTGCACCTGCGTGATATAGACGAAAGGTGTATTATAAGCGTGCCTGCAGAGAAGTGTTGCAGCTGCAGGCCGGTATCGGTATTCGCAACAGGCCAGTGGGGTGATTCTCTTGAGCACCAAGTATCTCAAACGCTTTTTTAAACCCAGATCGATCGCTGTATTCGGAGCGTCTGAAAAAGAGAACAGCATGGGCGGTGTCGTGCTGCAGAATCTGCTGGAAAGTGGCTATAAGGGCAAACTGATGGCCGTGAATAAGCGCGGTTATGACACCGTCTACGGTGTGCCCTGCTACAAAGGAGTATCTAAGCTGCCGGAGATGCCGGATCTGGCAATCATCTGCTCTCCACCGGAAAGTGTTGCCGAGCTTGTGCGCAAGCTGGGTGCGCACATGGTGAAGGCGGCAATGATCCTGACCGGAGGTCTGTCCCGTTCCAGTGAGAACCGCGGCAACTGTCTGCGTGACGATATTATCGAAGCGGCCAGACCTTATGGTATTCGTATTCTGGGGCCTGACTGCATGGGTATGCTGGTACCCGGGCACAATATGAATGCCAGCTATTCCCATGTGAATATCCGCAAGGGCAAGGTGAGCTACATCGGTCAGTCCGGTCTGCTGGGAACGGCGATGATCGACTGGGCTAACGGTCAGGAG
>JAOXSA010000120.1 GCA_025800245.1 Amphritea sp.
TTAAAATTCTCGTTTAATCCACGCTCCCATGACGAATACGGATGAGCAAAATAGAACTCCGCCTCTAGCGCTTCCGCTATGGCTTTATGCTCAACGAACTCGCTACCGTTATCCGCCGTGATTGTATGGACATGAGCGGCAAAGGGCCTCAGCATATCGATAATCACATCCCGCACATCAGAGGCCCGTTTGGCGTCAACTCTGCGTACCAGATACTGGCGGCTTTTACGCTTTGCCAGCGTCACCAGAGCCCCCGTTCCGTGTTTGCCCAGCACCGTATCAACCTCCCAGTCACCGAAACGCTCCCGTGTGTCCACAAGTGACGGGCGCACATCAATTGAGCGTGGATCAGGGATCACACAGCGCTTGCTATTGCTACCTCTACGATAGCGTTTATGTCCCTGACGCAGTGCCTTGTAGAGCTTCCCTCCCGATGCTTTATCCGTTGCGACGTAGCGGTATATCCACTCATGACTTACCGGTAAGCCTATGAGTTGACCGACACCACTGATCTGTTCTGGACTCCAGTACCAGGACAGCGCTAGTTCCACATACACAACAGTCTGCTCCGGCACTCTGTATTTACGCGCTTTGCTCCGGCGTATGGAGGCTCTGCTTTGTGCCTCATCGGGCTTATACACCCCGCCATGACTGTTACGCTTTATCTCTCGGTAAACAGTGGAGCGATGAACTTTTACTGCTGTGGCGATTGCTGTTGGTGAAGACCCCTGCGCAAGGAAAAGCGATATCTGGTATCGTTTCCCCTCGGTCAACTGCTGATAACTCATGATGATACTTGCTTCTACTTTGGCGAGCTGAAGCGTACCACTATCAGCAGTTGGCCACCTCTCGCCGTTCAACCATGAGTGTCGCACTTATTATCTGAATTCCCGCTGTCGTAAGTGTTTGGGAAAGAAACTTATGAATGGGAAATGGGAAATCCACCCCGTTACTCTCGAAAAATATCATTTGATCAGATATGAATTCGCGGGACAGGACTTATTCGCAGGCTCCCTATACTATCTCTATCATTTTATTTATAAATACATATAAATCATAAAATTCTTCTTTTGCTCCCCCCGCTCCTAAAGCAACAATTTTCACTTCAGGACTAACACTTGTATCCAAAAAATAATAATCGCCGAAGCCATTTTCAGATATTGGAATATAACTTTTATTCTCTGTTCCTTCTTGCCCCAACCCTCTTAGCTCTTGAGTTACATCAACAACATTTTGCCAAAGTACCTGACCTTCTTCAGAGCTATTAAACAACCCATATATTTCAACCCCATTAAACAATGCAGAACCATAATGAGACAAAAAAAATCGATACTGATCAGGAAAAACAACACCTAACTCTATTTCAGCCTTTGATATATCATCAGCAGAAACTGGCCCTGCCAATTCAGCTTCTTCAAAAACTTCATCATTCATCTTATGTCCTCTCCTATTCAACAACATGACCAGAATCCACAAACTTCGCATACCTTTCGCGCCAATAAGTATGTGAAAACTGTGGCTGTCTAATCGGGCCTCCTGGACCTGGAATATGTAGAGGCCCCCCAGTCTTATTATTGTAACGATTCTGTGATCGAGTTACTTCTATCATTTGTCCGGTTTCTCTCGAAACATGATGTAGCTGTAACGGCTCCCATTTACCATGTGAGTTTTTCACAAACGGCGCATGCCCATTCTTCATCCTAGTAATATTCTGAGGGCTTAACTCTATATCTGATCTTTGAACAACTAATTCTCCTCTATGCCTTGTAATACTTGTCCATGTAGAACTTTGGCCAAAAGTTGCTTCTGCATTTTTGATAAACTGTAATTCATCATTATTCCTAGCTTCTACCTGATCAAATCTAGGATTCCTATTTAGTTTAGCCGCTGTTGATCCATTTCCAGAATTCCCTTCAGGCAATTTCTCATCCGGTATCCGCTTGATGATCGCTACTATCGCAGCAGCAGCCCCGGTTACTTTCTTCGCCGGGTTCACTATCGAAGCACCGTCCTGTGCCCCGGCTACATTCGCATCATAAATTCGATTCTGATCCGTATAGAGGGCATACTTGTTCAGCTCAGCTTTCAGGGCAACTTCCATTTCAGCAGGTATCTTACCCGCTGCATCCAGAAGCAGTTGCTTTGCCTCCTCAGGATGCTGTTCTGCGTAGTCATAGAAGCGAGCAATTCTTTCTCGGGTTTCAGGATCGGTAATTGTTTCGTAGCTGTCGTAAGCATCTTTAACAGTATCGACAGCCTCATTCACAAGGCCATGCCCCCAGGCAACCGGACTTCCTGCTGTTTCGAAAATCTCTTCAATGCCCGACTCAGGCAATACGCTGGTCAGCCTGTGTCGAATCGTGTCGTAATGCTCAAGGTTGATAGTCTCATTTTCGCGCTCAGCTTGCGTGACAGTAAAAAAGTTATGCTCAATGCCTGCAGAGTCTTTGTACCGATAGTCTATCCCTTCATTTTTCAGGAACTGAGCAGCGGCTCGTTTAGCATCATACGCTCCCCACTCATTCTCCAACTGCTCATCCCAGTTGCTATCAACCATTTGTAGGGCAGTCGCTGTCAGCTCATCAAGCGCTTGTTGATTGCTCAGTTCACGCCCGTCACCTTCAAGGCCTTGAATATATGCTTTGTAACGAGCAATACGTTCTTCATCCGCGAGAAAATCAATTTCTGTTGGATGAAGTTGGCGATTGAACTGATCGGCATTCGCTGAGATCAGTGCACCAGAGGTGCCACCTAAAGCGCCCCCGATCAGGGTAACCGCCAGACTATGCAGCGCGGGGTTACTGTTCAGGTTATGTTTGATCTCTTCAGCCAGCAGCTCATTAGTTCCCGCCGCCACGGCCCCCTGGACAAAGTTCCCTCCGCCCATCACCGCAATCAGGCCCCCTGCCAGTGCGTGCGCCACTTCTTTATCAAACGGCAGGTTTTGTTCTGCCTGAGCTAATTGCGTTTCCCACAGGGCGATCGCATCCTCATCCTGACGCGCTTTTGCTTCACGCAGTTTTGCTTCGGCATTATCAACATCGGCGTAGAGGTTACCGATCTCCCGATAAGCCTCCTCAGCAAATACCTGAGTCAGCTCCATAGCCTCTTCAGCCTGTCTGACCTTATCCTCCGAGAATATACGTTTCAGTGTCTGATGGGCTTCAGCCTGGCTGCGCTTGATGTTATCCAGTTGCTCAAGGGTCAGACCCGGCTGACTGCGAACATCGATATCACCGTCAGAGATCGCTGCATAGGTGGTGCTGGATGCTTTGCCGCTGTCACTGCTGTAACCACCGCCGATACCGCTGGTACCGACACTGATGGATTGGGATTCAACATCGTATTCGGCGTTGTTATGCAGACTGTTGTAGCTGAGGGTTTCAGTGCTCAGGCGGTTGTTGCTGGCATCGGCTTCGCTGACAATCGCGCCGCCCTGCAGGTCGGTATTGTCTGCTACGTCAACATCAAAGCCCTGTTCACCGGCAAACAGACCGGACTGTTCCTGTACCGATTGATAATCAGAGTCTGCTTTCAGGCGGCTGGCGTTAACATTGGCATAGGCCACACCACCGCTGGACAAACCAATACCCACTTTGCCGCCCAGACTCTCTTTGCGTTGACGGTAGTGCTCGTTATCCTGCTGGGAGGTGATGTTCAGATCACCGCCCACATCGGCCACAATCCGGTCAGCGTTAACCTGAGCGCCGTTCAGGGAAGTGTCGCCACCCGAGGTGAGGCTGGCGGTTTGTTTTGCGTTAAGCTGCGTCTCCAGATACTGATCGGAAGTCTGATTGATCTCACCCCGACTCTTACTGCCTTCTACATACAGAATCAGGCCATCGGAACCGATAGAGACACCAATACCGGCACTGGAGCTGCGGCTCTGGTTGTCTTTGTCGTAGGTGTTCTCGGCGCTTTGCAGAACGATTTCATCCCGGGCATCGAGGGTAATATTCTCCCCTTCGACTAACGCCCCCTGCATACGGATATCGCCGTTTACAGCATCGCTGTTCTCATTAGCCGCGTCCCTTTGCGCATCACCACGGGCAGTCACCGTCACATCACCCTCAGCCAGAACACTGCTGCCCAGTGCTGTCGTACTGGCTATCCGGGTGGTGTCTTCGCTGCTGCTGGAACCAAGACTCAGGCTCAGATTAATACCGCTTTTCTGGCCAACATCTTCAAGGTTGGCATCCGTCAGATTTTCAAGCTGATCAGGCAGTTGCTGCGCTGCGCGGTTAACCCGCCAGGCATGAACCGCTTTCAGGCGTGAATCATCGGCACTCTGAGTCCGCTCGGTACTTTCAGTCACGGTTTTAATCGTGTCCACCGCACCGCCGCTGAGCGCCAGTGTCAGACCACTCTGTTTAACCCGATGCTCTTCCCGCCTCAGTGTTTCATCGTCTGCACTGTTCAGGGTGACATTATCTCCTGTCAGGGTAATGTCACCCTGACGGGCCAGCAGGTCAGAGGCTGTAATCGTGACATCGTTATCTGCCTGAATGCTGACATCCCCGGCCAACGAACCAACAACAGAAGCAACCTGATGGGTTTGTTCGGTGCTGGCCTTATCACTGATTACCTGCGAGCCGATGGTAATGCCAAAACTACCGCCGCTGAAAATACCGGATTTCCTGGTTTTTTCGTACTCAGTACGGGATTCACTGCCCTGAGCCGATTCGATCACAACGTCATTGCCTGCTGTCAGTTGGACATCATTATCGGCCACAGTACTGCTGCCAGAGAGGCTGATATTGTCTCCCGCGAGGGTAACTGACTGCGCTGATATCTGCGTTCCGACCCGGTCAGTACGGTTAATACTATCAACTGTATGGCGACTGCTTTTTGATAACCAGCCACCGCCGGTATTGTAGTGATCCTCATACTGACTGATGCGTGATTCACCCGCTTTCAGACGAACATCACCGCCAGCACTGGCACTGAAATCACCTTGCAGATCAACCTTTGCCGCCGTCAGATTCACATCATTGCCAGCGTTCAGACTGACATCACCGGCACCCGCAATAGTCGCACCGATATCAGACGATAAGCTGTCACGGCGGTAGTTGCGCGAATCCCAGACAATCGCACTACGCTGGCGCACTGTCGCCGGAGTGATGTTGATATCGTCGCCAGCCGTCAGCTGTACCTGAGAACCTTCGCCACTGGCTGCAATTGCGCCACCAGCGAGATTAAAATCGCCGCCCGCTGCCGCATACAGGCTGGCATTAGGGTGTGTGACCGTTAGCGTACCGATCCCATCAAGGGATACGGTTTCCAGAAAGTTAGCTCCCTGACGACTGGATGCAACACGTTCCAGCGCTGCCACAGTGATATCCTGGCCCGCACTCAGATGGAGGCTCTGATCAGCACGCAGATGCCCTCCGACATTTGCCAACTGCTCAGCCGCACTGACAGAGACCTGATTGCCGTCGATCACGCCACGAATATTTTCAACATTACCTGCATTGATATTCAAGCGTTCCTGAGCGCTGATTATCCCCCGGTTATGCATCATACCGGCAAGGTTGATATCTACGTTGCGGCCGCCGAGGATAGCACCGCTGCCATTCAGATCACCTTCTTCAAGCACCGCGTAAACCTGCGGCACAAGGGCTTTCTCGACACGGCCATCAGCCAGTTGAATATCCTGTTCAACCAACCAGACAATATCGCTGGTTAACTGCGACATTTGCTGACCGGTGAGGGCTACACCGGGTTTCAGATCATATTCAAACGCGAAGTTAACCCCGGCATCCATTAAGGCGGTGAACTGTTCTTCATTGCTGTTATAACCAGGCAGGAAACGCTGACCTGTCAGCTGGGTGATCTGCTGTTGCACCAGTTGCTGCTGAATGTAACCATCACCCAGTTGCCGCTGGGTGATTTCAGGATCAAAGACTAACTGGTCTGCCTGATAACTGGCGGTGAGCCAGGCCTGATAATTAGTAAACCGGGCATCGGTTGCAAACAACGGTTCGCTGACATCGGCTCCTGTGTATTGAAACAGACTGCTACCTGTCAGTTGGCCTGGATTGATCGCAGCAGTCCGGACAGTGCTACCACCATTCAACCTGGAAGCTGACACGATCAACGACTTATTCGGATTTCCAGTGTAACCTGCCAGGGCCTGATTCACCGATACGGCAATATCCCCGGGAATCACCAGTTCAGATTCAGATGGGGTATCCGCCCCTGCTCCAGCCAGATAGGTATAGGTTTCCGTCGGGTGGGTATAAGGCGCATGGTTTTTGGTTTTGCGGCACGATTTACTGCCAACCACGGCTTTACTGCATTTACTGATATAGCTGTAGTAAGACTTACCTGACCCGGTTTTCTTATACTCCAGCCAGGTATCAATATTCTCAAGCTTGTCAGCATCAAGAGTGAGATTGTTACCAGCCCCAATATGACTCTGATCATTGAGTAATGAATCAGCCTTGAGGGTTAAATCAGCACCCGCAAGCATCCTGGCAGGATCAGTGCTTTCTATACGCTGTTCGGTTTCTGTAACGTTATATTCGTAAACGGTGTAATCACCGCCTCCGGGTTTGTTCGCTTGCCTGTTGGTACTGCCACGGGGCTGATATTCACGAACCGGCTGGTTTTCGATGAGTGTCACCGTTTCCAGCACGACACCGCCATTTTTGTTGTTGATGACTGAGGCGTTGAGCTGCAGATTTTTCACCGCTTCAATATCTGCTGCAATGTTATCTATCTGCTGAGCACTCCCTGAAACATTGCCGTCAGCATCAAGCGTTCCGCCAATCCGGACATCTCCCAGACTGAGAATGGAGGCCCCTTTCTCATTCAGCAAACGATTAACACCGATATCCAGCCGATCTCTGGCGGCAATCGTAGCGCTCTGATCATTCAGCGCGGTATTAGTCAGTTGGTCTGCGGCAATTTTTAAAACGGTGCCAAAAATTTTGCCGCTACCTGCATTGCTAATCTGATCAGCCTTCAGGGTATTATTCTCCGCGCTAATAACACCCTGATTATCAAGATCCCCTGCACTGGTCACTGTCAGGGTCTGCGCCAGCATCTCACCGTCTGCTGCGTTGGTCAGTTGGCCAACTGACAGCATCACCTGCTTACCCGACTGAACTCTGCCACTGTTCTGCAGATGCGCCGTCGTTGTTATTGACAGCTCCTCAGTGGCTGCGATATCGCCCTGATTTATAACGGCACTTTCCGCCCTGATATCCAGTTCGCCGCTACCGTCCAGTTTCAAAGTTTCGGACAACCCTGCCGCGATGGTTGCATTACCGCGGTTCTCAAGCTGCCCCGCAACAGACAAGCTGGTATCAGCCCCCGCAGCCACAATCCCAGCATTCGTTAAGTCACCGCTCACAGTCAGTGACAATTCCTTTCTGGCATAGACAGCGCCACTGTTGTTTAAGCTATCCTGAGCGACCAGTCGCAGGTCTTCGCCAGCAAAAAGCTGTCCCTGATTATTCAGTGGGCCTGCCACCGTTAATGACATATCGGTGCCCGCTGTCAGGGTCGACTGTTGATTATCAAGCTGTGCGACAGCCCCGGTAACCACACCACTGTCGTCCAGGGCACCACCGATTGTTACTGATCCATTACTACCAAAGGTGGCACCTCCCTGATTGACGATCTGATCGGCGGCAATTTTCAGACTCTGATCGGCAATAATACGTGCAGCCGAACCATTCGTAGCAAGGTTGTCTACCCGGTCAGCAACAATCGTCAGCTCTTGCGCACTGATTTCTCCCGCCCCGCTATTGGTCAAACTATCAGCGTGAACGGAAGCCGCGCGAGCTATGATGTCACCCTCATTCTGCAATCGGGTATGTGTTGCTGCCAGAGCATTTGCCTGGAGCAAAGCGCCATCGCTATTTTGCAGTTGGGAAGACTCAAGAGATAATTTTCCGGACACAACGACCTGATGGGAATTAGTAATACCGGCTATCGCCTTCAACCCGGTATTATTTGTCGCGACAATACGTCCATCATTCGAGAGCTGCTCAGCACTCAATAAAAGATTGCCATTATTATTGAAACTGGCATCAGGCTTTAGCCCGGCAGCCAGCAAAGCAGTACGGCTGTTAGAAAAGCCTCCTGCTACATCAACCCGTGTTTCAGTCTGTGCAGCTATCACCCCGGCATTTACCACACTAGCAGCGACCAGTTCGCCATCTGTCTGTGAATAGATAGTGCCGCTGTTTTGCAGATCCCCTTTTAGTGCAACAGACAGATCTCCTGCTGCTGTAACCATCCCGGTGTTGACTAACTGACCATCAGCACTGAGTGTAAAACCTCCACGGGTTCCTGCCAGAGTACCTGCATTGTTGACGCCGACACCGGCTTCCGTCGCAACCAGATGTATCTTTCCTGCGTACATCCCACCCAGATGCGCCACATCGATAGCAAACCCCGAAGCTGGAGTGCCAGTTGATGTCTTGACGTCTGTCACGCTGCTATCTGCAGACACCGTATTGCGCCCGGTAGTTACTATCAGGTCCTGCGCCAGAAGATCGGCATTCACTTCAACGGCACGGGCGATCAGGCTTGTATAATCAGCTCCTGCAGCATTCAGGCCACGCCCTTCAATACTGATTTTCCCCTGTTCAACATCAAAGCCCTCAAGTCGGCCATTATTCATCAACGGCACGCCGGTACTCAGGGTGGCCCGATCAGCATTGATAAAGCCACAGCCGTTACAGGTGATACCCGCGGGATTGGCAATAATGACATCGGCTTTGCGGCCAGCAACCTCTACAAAGCCCTGAAGTTGCGAGGGGTTGGCAGACTTAACCTCATTCAGAATGACCCTGGCTTCACCTCTTGATAGCCATGGATTACCTTTGACAAATCCCGCTTGTTGGGTAGCAGTCGGCACCCGGGCATTGTTGAGTATGACGCCCTCTTTGCCGACATCGAATGATGAGAATTTATTGTGTGAAACACCGGATGCGGAGGGGGTCTGGATATTAACCTGAGGCAAGCCATTATCCGTTCGCAGCAACGTTGGTCGCTGGGAAGCAGGGGCATCAGAATCGGCAATAATATCGGCTTGCACGGGCAACGCCAGTACCAGAAGCCCCTGTGCCATCAGTACCGATAGCGATAATAACGAATACCCTGTAAGGCCCCGGTTAACCGGCTTGTCTGAACAGATGCTGGTACTTTTGCCTTTACCACTGGCCCGGGCCAGTTCGGACGCGACCACCAGACAGCCACGAACTTTGCTGAAAATGACACGAAAAATATGCTTGTTCATTCTTCTTCCTTGATGAATTCCCGGGTGACTGGATGAGACACTGAAAACAGCCTGTTCTCTGCCGGACTAACCTGTCGACCATGAAACTGGTACATGTAATGGCTCTTAGTTCCACGATGGCCAAAGAAGCGGACTATCTGTTCCGCGAAAAAGGGGTGTGCTTTAAGCTGATTGACCACTTCCCGGCTGTGACCGTATGGTGCCAGCCAGTCAGTGACCCAGAATCGATCCCCACAACGCCAGTTTTCAGTGCCAAGCTCTGCGTTGGGGTCTTCAACATAACGGCTTTCTGCCTCTTGGCTGAACCAGGCCCAGGCACAGAAAAAAACCGGCGAGTTGTTTTCATAACCGAGTACGTACTGACCATTCATAATCGCCGGTAACAGGCGGCTATTCAGTTCCCCAACAGACCACTGACTATGACGTTCAGACTGCATCCATAACCAGACGGCACTGCCCAGAGCTTCTGTCTGGCTGATGCTATGCCCCATTCCTGAAGAGACGATGATCACTTTTTGTCTGTCCATAGACACGATTCCCGTTCAGTATTCCCAGTGCAGATTAAAGCCGTAGACCATCGTGTCATTCTGAAAGCCATCCGGCTTAGCTAGATCCGTGCTTGCAAACAAGTCATAACTCAGCTGGCGGAAGTTCCCCCGTAAACCAATCACACCCCCTGCCAGACTTCGCCCCAACAGAAACTCGCTGTTGTTACCAGACACTTCGCCAGTATCTACACCGATGTAAAGTTCGTTCTGAGTATCAGGAATCAACCAGCCCAGTTCATTTCGCAGAAACCATCCCCGATCAGCAGCCAGCGTCGTCTGTCCATCAAAGCCTCTGACGTTGTAACGGCCACCAATTGAAAACTGATCCTGCGCGGTTAATCTGTCATCCGTCCATTGCCCCTGAAAACGGCTCTGGAAACGCATTGCTTGCTCGTTCAGTTCAAAAGGAATAATCAGATGCAAATCAGGCCTGATGATCCTCGACAACGCCGTTCCGGTACCGACATCTTCTTCAGGCGCCGGATCAGCACCAAAATCCCGGGTACCGTGCAGATACTCCAGACCGACTGTCAGAGTTGCATCACCGATGTAGTGCCGATGATCCACCGCCAGAGTCCAGAAGGTGGTGTTACGCCGCTGCACTTCAACTTCTACATCATCAATGAAGTTTTTCGATTGACGGGTCAGAACACCTAGTTCAATACGTGTTTTCGCCGTCGCTGAGCGGAAAACATTCCGGCTGACAGAGATACTATTACTCTGACTTTCACCGGAATAAACGATATCGGAATTCAAACCGGCTACAGTCTGGTTATAGTTATTACCGCTGCTATTCAGGCTGAATAGCCAGTAGCCCAATGGAAATGAATAGTGATAGGTATAGTTGGTCGTACCAAAACGACCGCTGGATTGAAGGTCTGATCCCGAAGAGGCATAAAACTGATCGTTCAGCCCGAAAATATTATCCAGAAACAGAATCGCTCGTCCCTGATTTTTACCTGTTGCATCAGAGCCGCTATCATCCGCTGAAAGTGCTACTCGCCATTTCCGGGTCTGTTGATAATTGATAATCAGATCACTTTGACCCGGCTTTTCTCCGGGCTGTATCTGTATATCCGCATTCGCTGTTGGCAGACGCTGTAAATTTTCCAGCCCCTGTTCAAGATCACGGAGGTCTAATACCTCACCCGGTTCCCCAGGCACCAGAAGAGAGGCATGAATCTTTTCTGTACCAACTTTCTTTCCAAGCACTCCCGGCACCAGCTGTAAAACCAACGTTCCTGATGACAAATCCTGAGAAGGCACCAATACCCTGGATGTTACAAAACCCTGACCAATAAGGTTGTTCTGTACCTGAGCGAAGACCTGATTTATACCCTCGTAGCCAAGACACTGACCCACAACCCGACCCCGGTGTATGTCGAAATCCAGCGTGGGGAAAAATTCATCCCCCTTCAATTCAAGGTCAGAGATTACAAAACAAGGCGTCTCCTCTGGAAAAATACCTGTCTGGACTGAATCCGGGGCAAGCAAACGAACGTCTTTATCAGAGCGTAATTCGTTCTCGAAAGACTCCTGCCTTAAAGTTTGGTTTCTGAGTTCCTGATCGATACCGCCCGATTGCGAAAGATCAGCCGCAGACAGACCAGTGCAGCAAAAAAGAAGAATAAAAAAATGAAAAAGACGCTGTTCAATCCCTGATAGCATACTGCGTTCCATGCAAGTGAGGCTAAAAATTAGCCAAGCATTCTATCAGCGCTTGCTAATATCTCCAGTATTTTTGATGACAAATCATTGATCTGAATCGAAATTCATCTAAAGAATGATACGAATTCGCGTTTCTTTTCACTCGTTGGTCATTCTTTTGACTCAGTTACGCGGCGGCATCACCGGAAAGTTTGTCACCGTGCCTTTCGCTTCCGTAATCTTTGCCACACCGCCCTCCGGCACCTCATCGATACGGATAATGGAGTGCATCGGGATATAGCTACGCTCCACGTCTTCGAACTGCTGTTCCAGCTTTTCTTCGGACGGATCAACCACCATCTGGGTCTGGCTGCCAAACACATAATTCTCAACCTCGAGAAAGCCCCAAAGGTCACTCTGATAGATGTTGCGGGCATAAACTTCATAGACCTCATCCTGATTGAGGAATTTAATGCGGTAGATCGCTTCTTTCTGCATGACGGAGCTCGATTTAAAACTTAAGGATCGCAGCTATATGGGGACAGGATTTTTGAATGCAAGGGAAGGGAGAAACAAGCCCCGTTAGTCATCTGAGGGCATTACAGCCTGTAGCTACACGGCGCAGCGTGCAGGTAATGGTTGTTCCATTGCCCAGCGCTGTAACACAGTGGATGCAAGATGTAATACCCACCTTTCAGGTAGTGAGGCACGTCCCCGTGCCGATTTAAACAATTTTTCGGCACGGGGCGTGCCTCGCTACAAGTCCAATCAAACGGTTTGTATAGAATCGACCTTAAGTGAACAGCATTGGATACTCTACGAGGCTTATTTATCCCTTCCCTATACGGTTAAAAACTATGCAGTCAGATCACCTTAAAGTATAATCCCTGCCCTTTTTCTAAGAACCTCTGTCAGCCGGAATCCCTTATAGTTTCTGCTGATATATCGAAACTGATCTAACGAAACGACAGGTGTGCAATGGCGAAGAAGCTATTCATTAAAACTCACGGTTGCCAGATGAACGAGTATGACTCTGCCCGTATGGCGGATCTGCTGGGCGAAAGCCATGAACTGGAACTGACCGATAATCAGGACGACGCCGATGTACTGCTCCTGAATACCTGTTCGATTCGGGAAAAAGCGCAGGAAAAAGTGTTCCATCAACTGGGCCGCTGGCGCAAGTTGAAAGCAAACAACCCTGAGCTGAAGATCGGTGTCGGTGGCTGCGTGGCATCACAGGAAGGCGAAGCGATCCTCAAGCGTGCGCCTTATGTAGACATGATCTTCGGTCCACAAACCCTGCACCGCCTGCCGGAAATGATCGACCTGACCAACGCTTCCGATGCCAACAAAGGCATTGTCGATATCAGCTTCCCGGAGATCGAGAAGTTTGATCACCTGCCAGCTCCTCGTGTAGAAGGGGCTGAAGCCTTTGTGTCGATCATGGAAGGCTGCAGTAAATACTGTACATTCTGCGTGGTACCTTACACCCGCGGTGAGGAAGTCAGCCGTCCGCTGAACGACATTCTTACAGAGATCGTTGAACTGTCTGAACAGGGTGTCCGCGAAATTCACCTACTGGGCCAGAATGTTAACGCGTATCGCGGCGCGACCCACGACGGCGACATTGCCGATCTGGCTGAGCTGATTCGCTGTACTGCTGCGGTTGATGGCATCGACCGTATCCGTTTCACTACCTCTCACCCGGTTGAATTCACCGACAGTCTGGTTGAAGCCTACCGTGACGTACCGGAGCTGGTAAGCTTCCTGCACCTGCCGGTGCAGAGCGGTTCTGACCGTGTTCTGATGTCGATGAAACGTGGTCATATGGCGCTGGAATATAAGTCACTGATCCGCAAGATCCGCGCAGCACGCCCGGATATTACGCTATCGTCTGACTTTATTATCGGCTTCCCGGGTGAAACCGACGCCGATTTTCAGGACACCATGAATCTGATCGCAGAGATCGGTTTCGACAACTCATTCAGCTTTATCTACAGCCGTCGTCCGGGTACACCGGCAGCTGATCTGCCAGATGATGTATCGGAAGAAACTAAGAAGCAGCGTCTGAAGATTCTGCAGGACCGTATCAATCAGCAGGCGATGCAGATCAGCCGCCGAATGGTCGATACCGTGCAACGCATTCTGGTCACTGACTACTCCAAGAAAGATCCGGGTCAGCTGCAGGGCCGCACCGAGAACAACCGGGTTGTAAACTTCCGTTGCGATAATCCGGATCTGATCGGTCACTTTGCCGATGTCCGCATCGCCGAAGCTTACGCCAACTCCCTGCTGGGTGAGCTGGTTGCCTCGGAGCTGGACGGGCCTCTTCACTAAAGCTCGGCACTAAAAGAGACCCGCAGCTTCCAGAACTGAAAACCAGACAACCGGTAAGCTACACTGAAACTATGCTCTGTACGTTAAGGAATACTTTTGAATAAAGCGCAAACCATTAAGCTCTCACTGGAACCGGACAACCCGGAACACCTGTCAAACCTGTGTGGCCAGTTGGATGAGCATCTGCGGTTAATGGAGCAACGACTGGGCATTGAGATCAGCAACCGGGGCAACAGCTTCAAACTGGCCGGCGATCCGAGTGTGGTACGCGCTGGCGCAAAGATGCTGGAGCAACTTTACGAGGATGCTCAGGGCGGCACTCTGATCACACCGGATCAGGTTCATCTGCTGATGCAGCAATCCGGCGTTGAGCAGATGAAAAACGACCTGCAGGCAGAGATCGTCCATCAATCTGATATCGTCATCTCAACCCGAAAGGCGCAGATTCGTCCACGGGGGCCCAATCAGCAGGGCTATGTTCGCTCCATTCTGACGCACGATATTAACTTTGGTATTGGTCCTGCCGGTACCGGTAAAACCTACCTGGCAGTCGCTTGCGCCTGTGAAGCACTGGAACGTGAAGAAGTACGGCGGATTCTGCTGGTCCGTCCTGCGGTAGAAGCGGGCGAAAAGCTGGGCTTCCTGCCCGGCGATCTGACTCAGAAGGTCGACCCTTATCTGCGCCCTCTGTATGACGCGTTATACGAGATGTTGGGAATCGAGCGGGTCACCAAACTGATTGAGCGAAATGTTATCGAAGTTGCACCGCTGGCCTATATGCGTGGTCGTACACTGAACGGCTCGTTTGTCATCCTGGACGAAAGCCAGAACACCACCCGGGAACAGATGAAGATGTTCCTGACCCGGATCGGCTTCGGTTCAACCGCTGTGATCACCGGCGATACCACTCAGATCGACCTGCCGAAAGGCGTGCGCTCCGGTCTGAAACACGCAATAGAAGTACTTGATGATGTGAAAGGTATCGGCTTTACCCACTTCACGGCTAAAGATGTGGTACGTCATCCTCTGGTACAGCATATTGTTGAAGCTTACGATCGTTTCGAAAAAGCCCAGGAAAACACCCAGAAATGAGCGACGAACAGAACCCGGAATCAGCCTACTACGTCGACCGCCAGTGCATGATCGACGATGTCGATCTGCCGTCTGAAGAACTTCTGACCGAGTGGGTTACGGCTGCCCTGAATGGCCGTCTGGAGCAGGCTGAACTATCGATTCGTATCGTTGATACTGAAGAAAGTCAGCAGCTCAACAGCCAGTATCGCGGCAAAGACAAACCCACTAACGTCCTGTCTTTCCCCTTCGAAATGCCTGAAGGCATCACACTGGATCTGCTGGGTGATCTGGTGATCTGCGCCGAGGTTGTCGCCCTGGAAGCGCAAGAGCAGAAGAAGCCGTTAATGCACCACTGGTCGCATATGGTCATACACGGAGTCTTGCATCTGCTTGGATTCGACCATATAAATAACGAAGAAGCGGAAGAGATGGAGCAGTTGGAACGCGAGATTCTGGCCTCTCTGGATATTCCCGACCCATATACAGAACAGTAATAACAAGCGCATGATGCGCAACCGGGGAACACAATGAGCGAAGACCGATCGGGCAACGGCACACAGAAATCGTGGCTGGGCAAACTGGCACAGGCATTTTCTGATGAGCCCAAAACCCGAGAAGATCTGTTGGCGGATCTGAAAGACGCCACCGACGAAAACGTCCTGGACCAGGAAGCCTTCAGCATTATCGAAGGCGCCATGCAGGTATCTGACCAGCAAGTCCGGGATGTCATGATTCCCCGCTCACAGATGGTTGTGGTCGAAGCCGACCAGACACCGAAAGAGTTTCTGCCGGTCATTATCTCCTCCGCCCACTCCCGCTTCCCGGTGATCGGTGAAACCCCGGACGAAGTTCTGGGCATACTACTGGCAAAAGACCTGCTGCCACTGATTCTGGACGGCAGTCTGGAAAACTTTGATATCACCCAGCATCTGCGCAAACCAACCTTTATCCCGGAAAGTAAGCGCCTGAATGTGCTCCTGAAAGAGTTTCGCGCCACCCGTAACCATATGGCGATCGTGATCGACGAATATGCCGGTGTCTCGGGCCTGATCACCATTGAAGACGTTCTGGAACAGATCGTTGGTGAGATCGAGGATGAGCACGATATCGAAGAAGATGACGGCAATATCAAGCCGTTTGACGAAAACGGCTACATAGTCAAAGCACTGACGCCAATTGAGGACTTTAACGAGTTCTTCGATGTCGGTATGCCGGATGATGAATTTGATACGATTGGCGGTATCGTGACCCAGAAATTCGGTCACCTGCCACGCAAGGATGAGACAGTACAGATCGATGAATTCAGTTTTAAAGTACTCAGCGCAGACAGTCGACGCATCCGTCTGCTACAGGTTATCCGCGCCGAATAACAGGTTTCAGTTATGATCGCCAAGAGCACGCCCTATCTGTTTTTACGGCTGCTGCTGGCGATCATCGCCGGTGCAATAGCGCCGCTTTCTCTCGCCCCGTTTGATTACTGGTATGCCGGGGCAATTTCTGTTGCACTGCTCTATCTTCTGCTCCATAACTGCACGGTAAAGGCTGCCGGCTGGCTCGGCTGGTTTTACGGGCTGGGGCTGTTCGGTACCGGCGTGTCCTGGGTATTCGTCAGCATCCATGAGCATGGCAATGCTTCAGAGCTGCTGGCTGGCAGCATGACAGGTGCTTTTGTCGCTGCGCTAGCCATCATTCCGGCGCTACAGTGCTGGCTGTTCCGGCGCTTCTTTTTCAACGCTGTTGGCTTTATCGCACTCTGGCTCGGCTTTGAATGGTTGCGTAGCTGGCTGTTCACCGGCTTTCCCTGGCTCTATCTCGGCTATGGCCTGATCGATACCCCTCTCGCCGTGTTTGCACCATTCGGTGGTGTATGGCTGTTAAGCTTCTATGTAGTGCTCTGCGGCACCCTGGCAATCACTTTTTTCAAGCGCCTCGGCCACCCTTTGCAGTCTGCAGCAGTTCTGGTGTTGCTGGGCCTGCCATGGCTTGCGATACACCTCGATAAAGTACCGGAAAATGGCACCGTAGCTGAAGGCAAGCCATTAAAGGTCATGCTGGTACAGGCAAATATTCCTCAGGAAGCGAAATGGCGCAGGGATCAGCTGGAGGGAATCCTTCAGCGCTACGTCGATCTGAGCATGGATGCCGACAAAGTCGACCTGCTGATCTGGCCGGAAACCGCCATTCCAACGTTTTATAACAACGCCGTTTTTATGCTCAATCCTCTGATCCGTTACCTGAACGACAGTAATACGGCAATGATCAGCGGCATTCCTTCGGTGTTTGATGATCCAACAGCACCACGTGGCAAACGCTACCAGAACAGTATTACCATTATGACCGGCGGCAGCGGACGCTACGATAAACAACGACTGGTGCCATTCGGTGAGTATGTGCCCCTTGAGCAACAATTGCGGGGACTGATCGACTTTTTCGACCTGCCTATGTCTGAATTCAGTCGTGGCGCGGCTAATCAGGAGCCGCTGGCGGTTAAAGACAGCAGGATATCGCCATTTATCTGTTACGAGATCGCCTACCCTGAACTGGTGCGTCAGAACAGCATCAACAGCGACATTCTTCTCACCGTCAGTAACGATACCTGGTTTGGTCGCTCTATTGCGCCAGCCCAACATATGCAGATCGCTCGGATGCGCGCTCTTGAAACCGGCCGCTGGCTGATTCGCAGCACCAATAACGGTATCACCGCACTGGTCAGTCCAGACGGTCAGGTCACAGCCTCAATTCCTCAATATGAACAGGCTGTTCTGGTAGGCAAGGTTGAACGTCGTACCGGCCAAACCCTCTATCAACAACTGGGGGTTCAACCGATGTTGATAGCAATATGCCTGATGCTACTGTTCGCTCTGTTCACCCGACCACGGAGCAATGTCTCGTACAAACAGTGAAGCCCGGCAATTTGCACAGGACTTCAGACGTGCAGTAGACATCAGAGTGACTTTTTCGCCACAGGCGGTACAGGCAAAGGTACCTGCAGCCGCTACATCACCCGCAGCGTAATGATCCTCATCCTGATCCAGTCGCTGCTCCAGCTCCGTGATCCCGATACGGGTTTTATCCGCCAGATCCATCAGTTGCTGAGCCACCTTCTGCTCCAGAATATTCAGATCAAAATTGAGCCAGGCTGCAATCCCTTCACCGGTTTCATGGGCATAGTAACCCAGCTTTTTCAGATCACGCTTCAGATACGCGCCCAGCAGATCCATCTCATCCCGGGTCATCTCTTCCGCGGTCAGTTCCAGACGCACCGCTTCATCGATCTTTTCCTGTAGATAATCCCAGGATTTATGCTCCGCGGTTTCCAATTCCCGGCGCAGGCGATCCAGTATCCGGTCATACTCTTTACTGCGATCAGCAGGTCTTGCCTCAGGGCTGTATTTTTTGTCGCTCATATACTGCTCACTCCGATGAAAAACTATATGTAACAACACATATATTGTATCCTATGCCCCATACCAGAAACTTTCCATTGACCGGCACCAACAGACTGCCGGTTTTTTATCATCAGAGTCAAAATGAACGAACAATATAAGCCACGGCACATCGAACCCGAAGTACAGAACTACTGGGTTGAGAACGACAGTTTCAAGACCACTGAAGATCCATCGAAAGAGAAATTCTACTGCCTGTCCATGTTCCCGTACCCAAGCGGTCGACTGCACATGGGCCATGTTCGTAACTACACCATCGGCGATGTTGTTTCCCGCTACCAGCGTATGCAGGGCAAAAACGTACTGCAGCCTATGGGGTGGGATGCCTTCGGTCTGCCGGCAGAAAACGCGGCTCTGAAAAACAATGTCCCACCGGCTGGCTGGACCTACGAAAACATCAACTACATGCGCAATCAGCTGGACCAGATGGGTTTCGGCTATGACTGGAGCCGTGAAGTTGCCACCTGCCATCCGGAGTACTACCGCTGGGAACAATGGTTCTTCACCAAGCTGCTGGATAAAGGCCTGGTCTACAAGAAAGAAGCCGAAGTGAACTGGGATCCGGTGGATCAGACGGTTCTGGCCAACGAGCAGGTTATCGACGGCCGCGGCTGGCGTTCCGGTGCACTGGTTGAGCGTAAGAAAATTCCTCAGTGGTTCCTGAAGATCACCGACTACGCCGACGAACTGCTGGACGATCTGGACAAGCTGGACGAGTGGCCTGAACAGGTACGCACCATGCAGCGCAACTGGATCGGTCGTTCTGAAGGTGTTGAACTGAGCTTTGATGTTGAA
Organism: Amphritea sp.; assembly: GCA_025800245.1. GTDB lineage: Bacteria > Pseudomonadota > Gammaproteobacteria > Pseudomonadales > Balneatricaceae > Amphritea. Next base: position 19,101 of record JAOXSA010000120.1, read on the forward strand.
GGTTTCGGTGAGCTGGAAGTATTCACCACCCGTCCTGATACTCTGATGGGTGTGACTTACGTGGCTGTGGCACCAGCACACCCACTGGCTCAGAAAGCCGCGGCTAACAATCCTGAGCTGGCTGAGTTCATCGAAGAGTGCAAGAACATGAAAGTGGCCGAAGCGGATATGGCCACCATGGAGAAAAAGGGCTTTGCCCTGGGTATCGAAGCGATCCACCCGATCACCGGTGACAAAGTACCTGTATGGACCGCTAACTTCGTCCTGATGGATTACGGTTCCGGCGCAGTGATGTCCGTTCCTGCACACGATCAGCGCGACTTCGAGTTTGCTAAAAAATATGACCTGCCGATCAAACAGGTTATCCGTCCTGCCGATAGCTCTCTGGCCATCGATCTGGACGAAGAGGCTTATACCGATAAAGGTATTCTGCTGAACTCCGGCGACTTTGATGAACTGGATTTCGAGATGGCGTTCAAAGCGATCGCTGCCGAACTGCAGAGCAAGGGCAAAGGCAAAACCACCATCAACTACCGTCTGCGCGACTGGGGTGTTTCCCGTCAGCGTTACTGGGGTACGCCGATCCCTGTGATCAACTGTGACAGCTGTGGTGCAGTGCCGGTACCAGAAGATCAGTTGCCGGTGGTCCTGCCAGAGGATGTGACCTTTGACGGTGTCGGCTCTCCGATCAAGAAGATGGACAGCTTCAAGCAGTGCAAGTGTCCGAAGTGTGGCGCTGATGCTGAGCGCGAGACCGATACTTTCGATACCTTTATGGAATCCTCCTGGTACTACGCTCGTTACGCTTGCCGTAACGCCGACACCATGCTGGATCCGGAAGCGGCTAACTACTGGCTGCCTGTAAACCAGTATATCGGCGGTATCGAGCACGCCATTCTGCACCTGCTCTACTCCCGCTTCTTCCACAAGCTGATGCGCGATGAAGGCCTGGTGAACTCTGATGAGCCGTTCGAGCGTCTGCTGTGCCAGGGCATGGTACTGGCTGAAACCTACTACCGCGAAGATGACAAAGGCGGCAAAAACTGGATCTCACCCGCTGACGTTAAAGTAGAGCGTGATGACAAAGGCCGTGTCATCAAAGCCACTCTTATCGATGATGGCGAAGAAGTGTTCTCTGCTGGCATGGGCAAGATGTCCAAGTCCAAGAACAACGGCATCGATCCGCAGATGATGATCGACAAGTACGGTGCTGATACCGTGCGTCTGTTCATGATGTTTGCAGCACCACCAGAGCAGTCTCTGGAATGGTCTGATTCCGGTGTGGAAGGCGCACAACGCTTCCTGCGTCGTCTGTGGAAACTGGTATACGATCACCTGCAATACCCGGGCGACGTAGTTGCCGTCGATGCCGATGCACTGAATGATCGTCAGAAAGAGCTGCGTCTGAAGACCCACGAAACCATCAAGAAAGTATCTGATGATATCGAGCGCCGTCAGACCTTCAACACTGCTATCGCTGCAGTGATGGAACTGACCAACGCGATCAGCCGCTTCGTTGACGCCAGCGATCAGGGCCGCGCAGTTACCCGTGAAGCGCTGACCGCTGCAGTACAACTGCTGGCACCGATCGTGCCACACATCACCCATCAGCTGTGGCAGGATCTGGGCAATAACGACAGCCTGCTGGACGCAGAGTGGCCGGTTGCTGATGAAGCTGCCATGACCCGCGCTAACATTCAGATGGTTGTGCAGGTCAACGGTAAAGTCCGTGCCAAGATCAACGTCCCTGCGGACGCTGACGAAAGCATCGTCCTGCATACCGCGCTGGCAGATGAATCTGTGCAGCGTCATATGGATGGCAAATCGATCCGTAAACAGATCGTCGTGCCAAACAAACTGGTTAACATCGTTGTCGGCTAACTGAGGAAACAGGGATGACTCCGGTACTGAAAAGCAGATTCTCCATCGCTTTACTGGCATTCTCCTGCCTGTTCCTGAGCGCTTGCGGTTTTCAGCTACGAGGGGCGGCAGACATTGCAGCACCTCTGCAGCAACTTTCGCTCATCAGTGAAGGTAGCCGTAGCGAACTGGACACTCCGTTACGACGCTATCTGAAAGGCAATGGCGTACAGCTGGTCGATACTGAATCGGCCAACTACACGCTGGAGATCACTTCAGAAAGCCAGACCCGCAGGGAAGCAACCCTCAGCGCCAGCGCTGATGTTGATGAGTATGAGCTGACCACCCGGATCGGCTTTACGGTATCCGACCTGCGCGGTGAAGAACCACGTGTCGTACTGGAGCGCTCACTTTCCGTGGAGCGTACCTATGACTACGACAACAATAACGCCACTGCCAGTAGCGTTCAGGAAACCCAGCTCAGACGCGAAATGAATCAGCAGCTGGCCAGCCAGATCGTGCGACTGTACGCCGCCATCAACCCAGCTCAGTGAGTAACAGACAGCGATGAAGATTAAACCGGAACAGCTGGGCGCCAATCTAGGGCAGCCGCCAGCACCGGTTTATCTGATTACCGGCGATGAAACACTGCTGGTCGAAGAAAGCTGTGACCTGATACGCCACCACCTTACCGGGATCGGCTTCAGCGAGCGGGAGACACTCCATGCAGAGGCCGGATTCAAGTGGGAATACCTGCTTGAGTGCGCCAATGCACTATCCCTGTTTGCTGAGCAGAAAATCATCGAACTGCGTCTGGGTAGCAGCAAACCCAACAAGCAGGCCAGCGAAATCCTCAGGGAATATCTTGAACGTCCCGCACCGGATAACGTACTGCTGATCATCGCTGATAAGCTTGATGGCACGGCTAAGAAAAGCGCATGGTTTAAAGCCATTGATAAGCAAGGCGTTATCGTTGAGATCTGGCCGGTTGAACTACAGCAGCTTCCTGGCTGGCTGAACAACCGCGCACGTCAGATAGGCCTGAACCTGGACAATGACGCTACCCAGCTACTCTGTGAGCGGATTGAGGGTAATTTACTGGCCGCCAAGCAGGAACTGGATAAGCTTAATCTGCTCTATCCGGGCCAGACACTGACCGCCGATATGGTGATGGACAGTGTTTCCGACAGCTCCCGTTACGACATCTACGGCCTCACAGAAGCCGCTATTCAGCAGCAGGTTGGCCGCTGCAGTAAAATCATCGAAGTATTACGCCAGGAAGGAACCGAGGCAGCGGTGGCACTCTGGGCCATCAGCCGGGAGATCCGCTCGCTACTCGCGATTCAGCAAGGTCTGCAGAATGGCACGCCTTTCGATACTATCTGCCAGAAAGAACGCATCTGGGGCAAACGTAAGAACTGGGTAAGAGCTGCGGCGCAGCGCATCCATCCGGTATCCCTGAAGCAGATGCTCAGCCGCTGTGCCGAAGCAGACATGCAGATAAAAGGGGCTCCGGGCGATGCCTGGCTCACCCTCACCGGCGTCACCCTGCAACTGGCAGGAGTGAACCTGAATCTGGAAAGATAAAAAAAGCGCCATAGGCGCTTTTTTTAGTTAGGACTAGTGGCTAGTGGCTAGTGGCTAGTGGCTAGTGGCTAGTGGCTAGTGGCTAAAAAGTATTTGGCTTTCTCTCAACCCCGGACAAGCTTTTTTCTAGCAAGCAGCTTTGCTGCGTCTGGCCAGTCACTCTTGCGTGACGGTCCAGCGAGGAAGGCCTCGCCTTCCGGTCCCGCCACTCACTCATATCGGCACGAGGGCGTGCCTCGCTACAATCTAATTTGAAACTCCGTGGCTACACTCGCTTTTTCTAGCAAGCAGCTTTGCTGCGTCTAGCAAGTCACGCTTGCGTGACGGCCCAGCGAGGAAGGCCTCGCCTTCCGGTCCCGCCACTCACTCATGTCGGCACGAGGGCGTGCCTCGCTACAATCTAATTTGAAACTCCGTAGCTACACTCGCTTTTTCTAGCAAGCAGCTTTGCTGCGTCTAGCGAGTCTCGTTTACGAGACGGTCGAGCCACGATCCATTTCATCGCCGCGAGGGCGCGCCTTATATGGACCCACCTCTGTTTTGCAAACTATTTTCGACCTTTAAGATGAGTTGCACGCTTATATCCGGCTTCATCAATGGGGTGTACAGCCCCGAGCCA
>JAOXSA010000132.1 GCA_025800245.1 Amphritea sp.
GGGTCGCTGATCAAGATCATGACCGCTAGCATGTTCATGGGGTGCGCAAAGTAGATGATACACTGCGCCGCACCTTTTGCACATGATCCTACCGCGTTTTCAGAAACTGCATAGTGAAGAACTGGTGCACGGCACCATTCACGAACACTGTTGTGACTTACATGAAACCACTGCATAGACATGCTGTATCTATGGATGTGGCTTTATTGACCACTGACCAGGGCACGAGTTGGCTCAGTCTTACGAGCGTGCAGCACCAGCTCCCTGATGGCCATCGTCTTCCACCGCGAGTGGTTCTGCATGGCGCGTGCCAGCTCAGGGCCTACGGCGCCGGTAACGACGGGCCTGCTGTAGCCGAACAGGAGTTGCTGACCAATGGAGAGGTCGTTGGCCATCTGATCCGCGATCTCGGGCAGGGAAATGATCGGGATGGGCTGGAAGTCAGCCAACGGATATCGAAGCATGATACCGGCGACAGCAAACCCTGACGGCCTGTTGAAGAACTTGGGTTCACATGACTGAT
>JAOXSA010000150.1 GCA_025800245.1 Amphritea sp.
TGGTCTGGTTGCAGCGGGTCTGTACCCGAACCCGGTTCCACTGGCTGACGTTTGTACCACTACCACTCACAAAACCCTGCGTGGTCCACGTGGTGGTCTGATCCTGTCCCGTGACAACGAGCTGGAGAAGAAGATCAACGGTGCAGTATTCCCGGGCGGCCAGGGTGGTCCTCTGATGCACGTTATCGCTGCTAAAGCAGTGGCTTTCAAAGAAGCACTGGACCCAGCATTCAAAGCGTATCAGGAGCAGGTTGTTAAGAACGCATCGGCAATGGCTGAAGTCCTGGTTGAGCGTGGTTTCGAAATCGTTTCCGGCGGTACTAAGAACCACCTGTTCCTGCTGAGCCTGATCAAGCAGGGTCTGACCGGTAAAGACGCTGACGCTGCACTGGGTCGCGCGAACATCACTGTGAACAAGAACGCCGTACCAAACGATCCACAATCTCCATTTGTAACCTCAGGTCTGCGTATCGGTTCTCCGGTTGTCACTACCCGTGGTTTCAAAGAGGAAGAGTGTCGCACACTGGCAGGCTGGATCGCGGATCTGCTGGACGTTCTGGATCAGCCAGAAGCACTGGAAGCAAAGATCGCTGAAGTTAAAGAGAGAGTTAAGGCGCTGTGCGCTGAGTACCCGGTCTACAACGACTGAATACCCGGCACACTGGCCGGCAGCACTACGCTGCCGGCTTCAGCTCAGACAATAAAAATAAGATGAGGTAAACAGATATGGCTATCAGTCTGTTTGATCTTTTGAAAGTAGGTATCGGTCCGTCCAGTTCCCACACTGTCGGACCGATGAAAGCTGCGCTGATGTTTGTCGAAGAGATGGCAAGCCTTGGCAAACTGACTCAGACCGCTCGCTTACGCTGTCGCCTGTACGGCTCTCTGGGTGCAACCGGTATCGGTCATGGCACTGGCCCGGCGGTCATCGCCGGGCTGATGGGACACCAGCCGGAAAGCGTTGATCCTGCCGGTATCACAACCAATATGGCAGCCGTTGAACAGAAGCAACGACTGAGATTGCTCGGCCGTCATGAAATCTACTTCGATCCGGCCACCGACCTGCAGTATCTGGCAGATACGACTCTGCCTCTGCACGCTAACGCAATGGATCTTGCGGTTCTCAATGCCGATGGTGAACAGGTCTGTATCCGGACTTACTATTCCGTCGGGGGTGGCTTTGTGCAGACCGCTGACGAGTTGGAGAACCCGGATCAGAGTGACGATGATGTCACCCTGCCCTATCCCTTCACCACCGCAGCGGGTCTGCTACAGCAGTGCCAGACCCACGATCTGAGTATCAGCGAACTGATGCTGGAGAATGAAAAAGTCTGGCGCAGCGAAGCACAGATTCGCGCCGGCATTCTGGAGATCTGGTCGGTGATGCAGGCCTGCATCCAGAACGGCATCAGCCAGGAAGGCGTGCTGCCGGGCGGTCTCAACGTGCGCCGCCGGGCACCGGCATTACATCAGGAGCTACGAAACCGTTCCCGTATGGACATGATCACTCCATCACTGGGGGCCATGGACTGGGTCAACCTCTACGCCCTGGCAGTAAGTGAGGAGAATGCTGCCGGCGGCCGGATGGTTACGGCCCCGACCAACGGTGCAGCCGGTATCATCCCAGCGGTGCTGAAGTACTACGACAAATTCTGCCCCAACTCCGATGAGGACGGCATTATCAGTTTTATGCTCAGCGCCTGTGCCATCGGCCTGCTGTGTAAATACAACGCGTCAATCTCAGGCGCGGAGGTAGGCTGTCAGGGCGAAGTTGGCTCCGCCTGCGCGATGGCTGCAGCAGGCCTTGCCGAAGCGATCGGCGCGTCACCGGAACAGGTGGAGAATGCCGCCGAAATAGCCATTGAGCATAACCTGGGCCTGACCTGTGATCCGGTTGCCGGACTGGTTCAGGTGCCCTGTATCGAGCGCAATGCGATGGCATCGATGAAGGCGATCAACGCCGCCACCATGGCCATTCGGGGTGACGGTAATCATTTTGTACTGCTGGATGATGCACTGAAAACCATGCGCGAAACCGGCTATGACATGCTCGAAAAATACAAGGAAACCTCTCGGGGAGGTCTGGCGGTCAACGTTATTGAATGCTGATTGTCGGCTCAGATCCCCCCCTATTAACAGACTCATTCACTGACTCCCTAACCTGATGGCACTCTGCCAGCACCTTCACCATCCGGACCCGGTCCGGGTGGTGCTTTTTGACGTCCCCCTACGCACATAGCCGCACCACAGACGGGCATACTCAGAGCCCGACGCAACTTGTTATTTTCTTTACAAATATCTGTCTAAAAATCAAACAAAAAAATATAAGTTATTGTTAATAAAAGGATATATGCACTAATAAAGCGCACTCAAACCTGTTAGAAAAACTAACAATAAGAAAAATTTTCTCAATTGTCGGAGGCGTTTTTTCGCGGCAGTATCGATAGCAGATCA
>JAOXSA010000170.1 GCA_025800245.1 Amphritea sp.
TCCGGCGGGTAATGAAATTGCTAGCCCAGCAGCCGGTACGGTGGATGTGACCTTCACCAACGGTACAGCGGGTGATGCGGACTACGACAACGCCACTCAGAACGTGACCATTGGCCAAGTGTTCCAGGTGGATGCGACCGATGATCTGATCTCGGACGATGAAGAAACCTACACGGTTAACTTGGGTGCCAACAGCACGATTGCTGGTGCGATTACCACGGCTTATGAAGCGGTTACCAACAGCACGGATGACGTAGAAACCACCATCCACGATGAGACCAGCCCAGGTACACCGCCAGGCCCAGGTCCTCACCCAACACCAACACCGAACCCAGGTCCTGAAGATACCGTGTTTGCGGTGATCGAAAGCGATGGTCCAGCGACAGAGGGTGAAAACTCTACCTTTACTGTGTCGTTGATCGACGTGAATGGCGATCCGGTCGCTGTGACATCGGATATGGATGTGAACATTGTGTTCGCTAACGGTACTGCGGAAGATGGCGACTACACGGCAACGCCACAGACCGTTACCGTATTGGCGGGTGATAGCACCGTGACCGTTACGGTTCCAACTTTGGAAGATGTAGACTTCGATAACGAAACCTTCACCGCAACGATTGATGGTGTAGGCACTGGTGCTGATCAGTTTGAAAATGTAGACACTACTAATGGTGCAGACAGTCGTACGCCAAGTGCAGAAGCGACTATCAACGATAACGACGTTCCACCGACGATCTCGATTGATGATGTGACGGTGAACGAAGATGCGGGCACCATGACCTTCACAGTAACGCTATCGAACACCACGACAGCGGACGTGACCTTTGATTATGCGAGCAGCAACGACAGTGCTCTGGCAGGTGCTGACTACGATGCAGTGAGTGGCAACGGCACTATTACCGCAGGTCAAACTACCACCACTATTACTGTACCGATTACCGACGACTACTTGGCCGAAGGTAATGAAAGCTTCGACATCACCTTGAGCAACCTAAGTCCAAATGTTGCAGCGACAGGTAACAAAGAAGTGGGTGTGGGTACCATCGTGGATGCGGGCTCACCTCCGGGTACCATTCCGCCAGGCGTACCACCGGAAGTTCCAGGTACTCCAGATACGGTCACCTTAAAAGTGGTTGCGACTGACAGCGCCGGTAACATCATTGGAGATGGCAGCGAGAATGATTCGAACGAAGGTGGTGCGGCTTACTATAAAGTCATCGCTCTGGATCCGGCGGGTGTTGAGATTGTCAGCCCAGCGGCCGGTACCGTGGATGTCACCTTCGGCGGTGGCACAGCCAGCGCCGCGGACTACGACAACGCCACTCAGAACGTAACCATAGGCCAAGTGTTCCAGGTGGATGCGACCGACGATCTGATCTCGGACGATGAAGAAACCTATAACGTGAGCTTGGGTGCAAACAGCACCATTGCTGGTGCGAT
>JAOXSA010000201.1 GCA_025800245.1 Amphritea sp.
TGCAGGCCTTGTCAGCATGATTGCCTATGATCTGCATGCGGCCAGCAAAGCCTTTACAGAGAAGGTGCTAGCTAGTAGGCCAGACCTGGCACGGACCTTTGCGAATCGCAATTTTTTTGCTTGCGAATTCATTGAGTCTCAGCTGATGGTCTCGGTCGTTAAGGCTATCCAGCGCAGACACCGGTGTACCTCCATTATCTGGCTGCACGATGGTTTGTGGATTTCCAAGTCGGTCCCCCTGGCTGACATTACCACCGCTGAACGCGATGTTCTCAGTGAATTTTTTCCACAGTGGCATACCCATGATCGCCTGTTTAGATGTCATGACCTTTTTCAGGAGTACCTTCGCGCCATGGGTCATTTCACTCGTATTCCAGAGTCTTTGTTTGTGTTTCCGGTCCAGACTGAATACATCAGGAGGAAACGTTTTACTAGGTCACACCCTGGGGCTATGTTCACGAGTGTTAAACCCCATGAGACTGAGGATGCTGTATATGCTGGACGCATTTCGAAACGCTCCCGCCGGTAGTTGGCTCGAGCACCCCTGCCTGTCTGAGAGTAACTAGGTGAGCTTATTCGCCGAACTTACTTCTCTCTTGACTGAGGGCCTG
>JAOXSA010000303.1 GCA_025800245.1 Amphritea sp.
GATAAGCCCGATTAGGCATCATGGTCAGACTGTCATGCAGCGCCTGATAGCGATTCCGGCGGTTCTCTTTCACCACCATATGCAGTAACAGACTACCGCTGATAATCAGACCAAGAATCAGAAAGATCAGCTTCTGCTGTAAAGCGGCGATCTGTTCATCACCCCGGTTGAAGGCCTGGTTGTTAAGGTGATAGTTCTCCAGCGTGAGCCGCTCGATCGCCGCCAGATGCGGACTGATTGCATCCCGCACCCGTTGGGCGCTTCGGGGGTCTGAAGCCAGCTGCTCGAAAACCTCGGTTTCCTGCTTTTTCAATTCGGAAAAGGCATTCTGAAGAATCCGGGTGCCCTGCTCCACATTGTGCAGATGTTCACCATCCAACCCTTCCAATAGTACCGGGAAACGACTCCAGAGCAGATCGTAGCGATCCTGAATACGCTCCACAGCGTGCTCATCTTCATGATAGTAATCCAGCGCATCATAGAAGCGGCGCATCTCAATACGCAGCTGAAACATCGACCAGACACTGGTGCCGTAGCGCGCCTCAAGAATCTGAATCGACTCGCGCAGCTGTACCAGACTGACCAGCGCACTGATAAAAAAGATCAGCACGATCAGGGCCAGAAAGACTCCGCGTTTTGTTGTAGTAGAACGGGTAGAGAAAGAATCTGACATCAACGAATCTCAATATCACGCA
>JAOXSA010000214.1 GCA_025800245.1 Amphritea sp.
CGGTCTATCAAGGCCGTGATATTCAAACAGTAACACGTGTGTCCGGGGGAACGCTCCCCAATAGCGCGTATTCGCGTGGTCGGACGGCGGCACGGTCAAAATTGGCGTCGCCTCGACCACGTCGGATTCTTTCCCCCGTCGGTTTATCCGTTGCGCAGAGACGAGCGCAACTGGCTGAACAGACGGCAGCTACGGCTATATCCGGGGTGGGACGCGTGGCTGAAGAATCCCGTCGCGTGCGCGAGTTGGTGGAGGTAACGACTGCCGAAGCCCGCTCCGTTCGTGGCGAAGTAGAAAGCCGTGTCGCTCAAATGGCGGCGGCGGCTGGAGCCAACGCGGCGCGCTCTGCGGAGCATGTAGCGGCAGAAGTAGAGCGGGTAGCGGCTTACAGCGATGCGCAAGCGTCTAGAGTCGCGGCGGATGTAACCGCCCGGCTCGAACACGAAGTGCAGGCAGCAGCGACGAGTACCGTCGCCACTGCCGAACTGACGACGCGCACCGTTGTAGAGGGTGTCAGGAGGGAAATCCAGGCACAACTGGATTCAAACCGTGCGGATGCCCTCCAGCACAGTGAAGAAGTGGCAGCTCAGATTTGGGAACTGTCTGTTCAGTTAGCATCACTCACTGAACAGCTGAATAAGATCAACCCTATCAGTGGAAAAGATGTGGATATGGGGTATGCACAGGTGGTGTCAGATGTGGATAAGAGATTTGCAGTGCAGCAAGAAGAAATAAAGACTTTGTCTACTGCAATATTGGAACAGCAAAAATCATTGCAATCCAATAATGAAACGCTGCACAGTGTACTAACGGGTGTAGAAAATTTGGGAGAAAATGTGAAGAACTTGCAGGAGGAAATGGTGTCCTGGCAGACCGAATACCGGGAAGGAGAAGAAGATTATGAAAAAATGAGAGAACAACTCCTGCAAGAAGTTCCATTGGCTCCAGAAAGACCGGAGCCAACAGTAAAAATAAATCTCCCGGAGGCCACTACATTCCGTAATAAGGTACCAGAAAATCCCATACCCCATATGCCAACAATACCTGAAGAAGCAGCACTACCGGGGTCAATTCAGCAGCCAGTCCAAGGTTTTTTCGAAAAACAAAATCAAGAAATACAAGACCGATGGAGGAATTTGACAAAAGTATCTGGTTCTGTGAAACCTCCAGAAATAAAATATACCGATGGACAGTGGGTACCAGCGTCACAGTCCACAATTCCCCAATTCTTTGGAAGTAATGGGTCAAAAGCCGGGGTGGCTAAAGAGTCGCAACCTGTCACTGAGCGTACACCTAGGAGAATTAACCCCACCAGGGTTGATGAAGCAGCTATAAGTACGGGTAAGCCTAGTGTCAGGTTTGCTGACCAAAACGACGTAATGAATGAAACTACTGCAACAAGTGAAGGCACACAATCAATAATTGGAAGGACGACGATTTCATCGCATGAGGCGCAAAAGATAAAAGAAGATGTTCGTGCAGTGATGCGCGAACAATTTGCTGAAGGCCGAGCAGCCCTCAGGGCTGACCTGGGGCTGCCTGTAGAAGAAGTGTCAACATCTGGCAAAGCAGCGTCAGCAGGAGCAATAGATCTCGTCTCTTCTAGTGTGCATACGGGTGGAAAATCAGTACCCCGTACCAGTTTTGGTTCACCAATACCGGTAACCAATCCTGGATCTGCGTCGCCCTCAGTAACATCTGGGGCACAACCCTTCGCTACCGCTGCATGGAAGCCGAAGGAGCCACCGTGCTTCTTTGGCCGAAGTGCTGAGGATGCTCATACATGGGTATCCTTGGTGCGGAATTATCTGACATTTATGTCAGGTAGTGACGCCCAACAGGTAGCATATACTGCTACTCTATTCCGAGAGGCTGCTCACGAATGGTATATGTCGTTTGAGCGCCGGAATAGGGGTCCGCCCAGAGATTGGGCTATGTTGGTTGCAGCTCTCTT
>JAOXSA010000232.1 GCA_025800245.1 Amphritea sp.
GGGCAGGCTCTTTGTATGCGGTCGTATACCAATTTTCAGCCAGTTGCAATCACTTCACTCATCAAACTGTGGTGATGCCGCTGAACGTATGGTCGCAGGCCACACATGCTGTCGCATCTCATATCCTAAAACACGGCACAGGCCAAAGTCTAAAAAGTGGGTATCGGAAAGTGGATAGGACGACTTACAGAGGGCAGCTTAACTGGATAGCCCACCCCTTGCAGGCGACAGCGCTGCCAAGACCTCTTCGCCTAAGCACGCGACATGCGCAACCTCACGGTCTGTAATCAGTTGTTCAGTTATACTGGCCAAAGCCGGAGCTGTTTGCACGCCATATCCCCCCTGCCCTGCAAGCCAGAAAAAACCGCTCAGATCAGGATCAAACCCCACCACTGGCGTATGATCACGAGCAAAGGTGCGCAGCCCTGCCCATGATCGTTCCAGACGTGTTATCGGTGTTTTCACCATCGCTTGATACCGCGCCAGTCCCTCTGCCAGCACCATATCATCAGCCCACGCATCCTGCGGTGCAACTGGGTCTTCTTCTGCTGGCGAAACCATCAAACGACCG
>JAOXSA010000237.1 GCA_025800245.1 Amphritea sp.
GCCGGCACACTCGCCCCCACCACTTTGGCACCGTCGGCACCCTGGATGTCGTTCGCCAGGACGTTGACCGTCACCGGGGTGTCTTCACCGGTGTTCGCGCTATCGTCGTTCGCGCTCGGCACGGTATCTGTAATCAGAATATCCACAGAGCTATCCTGCGAAGGCTGACCAAACTTATCCGTCATCGACAGACTTATATTATCAACAACAGAACTATCACCCGCGCTGTGATCCTTAGTACCGCTTACCTGATAGCTATAGGTAACCGTGCCGGTTGCAGCGTCATAACCGGTGATAGTCAGAGTTCCGCTTTCGTCACTGGTAGTAATTGGGGGGATCGTACCAGTGCCACTTTGCAGATCAAGTAACTGTTGCTCAGTAATAACATTGCCATCAACTGTGACGTCTCTGACACCACCAGGGGCATTGAGCACGAAACTTCCGCTCACCGGAGACTGTGCGTCCTCAGCAATGCTGTTGCTGCCTACCAGCGAACCATTCAGATCAGGAATGCCGATATCCGGGCGCGCCGGACGATTCTCGCCATCAAATGTCGGAACTTCATCAAACTCACGGGGGTCGGTAGAGGTGTCATAACCCGCTTCAGCAATCACTTCGTCTGCGGTACGGGCAACCATCTGGAAGGATGAAAAGCCTTCACGGGAAACCTGACCAGCAGCCGCAGATTCAAGAATTTCAGTCGGATCCTGGCCCTGCAGAATTGCTTCCTGGATAGCCGCAATGTCCAGCCCTTCGTTTTCCATGGCCTGGAACACCAGCACCACTTCACCGGTTGCCGGATCAATTTCCAGAAACGCTGCGGTATCAGCCGGAACAGATTCCGGCTCAGCTTTGCCGGTATTGAGAGAAACATCTCCGTCCACAGGTGTGATAATCATCTCACCCGGCAGGATTGCCTCACCTGCTTTGACCAGGCGCTCTTCTCCCTGAGCGTTAACAACGATCACATCACCAGTAACACTGACAACAGATACTTCAGTAGATCTTAAGTTTTCCATTTTCCCCCCCAGGAAATATCCAAGCGATCGTCACCTGCGTTTAAACGACCACCCATTCCGACGCTAAAAAACGCTGAATTCTGTAGATAAACCAAACAAAATTAATTTCAGCGCTTTATCAGATTTGTTTGAATTCTCGCGATTATAGCATGCAATTAATTACTAAGAATATGGCCTCCAGGAGCCGGCATCACCCCGAACAATGACGCGTATCAAGTAGCACGCAACACCACCACACAAACCCGGAAAGCACACTCCCTGACAACTACTACTCCACCGCCAATAAAAAACATTAACTGATTGATTTAAAAGGATTTCGCATAAAGAGCACTCAAGGATATGACAGCAAAGACTGAAACAAGTTCTCAATCACACAGATTTCAAAGGGATACTCAGAATGAGTAATAGAAGACTTTCCGGACCGCAAAACCGATCTACTTTAAACAACCAATCAGGAAAAATATTTAATTAAAGCCCTTTCCCGATATAAAACAGCCGTTTAATTTTGAGGCTTTACCGCCCCGAACCAACCCACCTCACGAGCGGTTTCAGGCCCCACCACAACCTGTTTCAGACTTGGCGACATTAATACCCAGCCAGGTGAAACCTTAATACGCCCCGCCATCACCTCTGCCCGGGTCTGAGGCAACAAAGGCGACTGATCAGGATCAGCAAAACCATGGGGATATACTGGAAGATTACTCTCCAGATCATACTTATCGCTTGCACCAAAGGTATGCATCAACTCGTGGACGATAACGAAGTTATTAGTATCAATATAATCAACGCTGGCAAAACCATTCACCAGACCGATCATCCCTTTCTGCAGCCCCAGCGAGTGCTCTAACCGGACCCGCCCTCCGGTCGAAAAATAACGAAGATAGATCCGCACATCGGGTTCAGGCCCTGACCAGCTATCAGTTCGCCAGGACCACCACCGCATTCTCAGACTCCAGAAAATACTCTCCATCACTCCTGGAAAATCGGACACGCCCGGCGGCTCCTCAGTGATGGCAGGCGCAAGCTTAAGCTCGACCAGCGGATCAAGATAAACACCATAACGTTGCGCTTCACGGTGCAAAAAAAGCTGAACGTCTTCGAAATGGACAACATCAAGCGCATCGATATATGCCTGAGTATCAGCCCTGCCATCAGCATTTATCGGGTACAACACCACCCAGACCGGCCGCTCCCAGGACTGAATCCTGACAATACCCAACCAGGTATTGACCGAGACAACCAGAAGCACCAGCAACAATAGAATAATCCGTAGTCGACGAAATCCAGCCACAATCAGCACCACTCCCTTACCGGATGGGTCTGACAGGACTATATCAGGTTACAGCAACGACTATCAGTAGATACCGGACAGCCTTGCCCGATAATATGAACAAACAGGCCAGAACAGGGTTAAATCTGAGCCAGCCCGCAATAAGACACAGAGGATCACCAATGACAGGCAACCATGACAATAACAGAACAACAACCCCATAACGCTGCAACAAGGTCATGGCACGCTGCTGAGAAGGCTTTTCAGCTGGCTTTACCGGCCACTTAAGACCACCCAGCCAGCCCAGAGCAAAAGTCACCATCCCACCCAGAGTATTACCTGCAGCCGCTGTCAGGATAAGTGTCATCGCCGGATACACTTTTTCAACAGCAAGATAGCCCAGCAACACCTCAGAACCACCCGGCAGCAGCGTAGAGGAGATAAAACTACTGGCAAACAATCCCCATAAAGACAGATCAGTCATTATTGGCCTATAGAACCACGATCCAGATCCGCTTTAATACAACGCAACACACCGTATTCATACAAGCCATCCAGCTCATCATAGACCGGCTTAAGCGCCACACCGAAAGACTCCAGACACTCCATCATCACCTGCTGAACATGCCTGAGCTGATCAGCACTGATCTCCACCACATCCGCCAGAGAGATCGCACCACTCTTAACCCCTTCCGCCAGATGGTTATAGATCACAGCTTCCGACAGGTGCTGCTGTCTTGCCACCTGAGCAACCGTCATTCCGGATCGGTACAATGTCACCGACTCCTGAATCTGGAGGTTTTCCTGCCCCTCATCACCGCCACCCTGATGCTCTGTGATTACATCAAGAAACTGATCACCGTACAGGTCCAGCTTACGCTCCCCGATGCCACTCAGACGCCCCATCTGCTGGTGCGTCAGCGGGCGATACATCACCATCTCCATCAATGTTGCATCATGAAAAATGACATAGGGAGGCACATCCTGCTCCTTTGATAAGCGAGTACGCAACGCTTTCAAAGCATTCCATAAACCATAATCCTCAGCATCCAGCTTCTGCTGAGGATCATTACGCTTCGAAAAGGATTCCTGCTTGCGTTTATCCTGACGCATCTCAATCTGGAGCTCCCCCTTCAGCAAAGGACGACAGGAATCGGAGAGATGAAGCACACCGTGACTATTGGGCGCAACAGTAAGGAATCCCCTGGCAACCAACTGACGAAACACTGAACGCCACTGATTCCGATCCAGCTCTTTACCGATAGCAAAGGTACTGAGCTTGTCATGCCCTAACTCCTTCACCCGCTCAGATGACTTACCCAGCAACACTTCGATTACGTGGTTAACGCCAAATCGCTGTCCACAACGATAGACGGCCGACAAAGCCTTACGCGCAGCCTCCGTTGCATCCCAGACCGGCACCGGCTCAAGACAGGTATCACAGTTTCCACAAGGCTCAGACATAGTCTCACCAAAGTAAGACAGTAACGTCTGACGACGACAGGTCGTGATCTCACACAACCCCAGCATCGCCTCCAGCTTTTGCCGCTCGATACTTTTATGCAGCTCATCTGCCTGAGAGCTTTCCAGCATCTGCCTCAGAAAAATCACATCCTGCAAGCCATACACCATCCAGGCATCAGCAGACTGTCCGTCACGACCAGCCCGACCGGTCTCCTGGTAGTATGCCTCAACACTTTTTGGCAGATCCAGATGCGCAACAAAACGCACATTCGGCTTGTCGATCCCCATCCCGAAGGCCACCGTCGCTACCATCAGGATATTTTCCTCGGTCAGGAAACGATGCTGATTATGCTGGCGCAGCTGCGCCCCAAGACCCGCATGATAAGGCAGCGCATTAAAGCCCTGCTCCTGAAGCCACTGCGCTGTATCCTCAACTTTCTTACGGGACAGACAGTACACAATACCGGAATCACTGGCATGCTCTGCCTTTAAGAACTTCAGCAGCTGTTCTTTAGCCCGATGCTTCTGACCGATTCGGTAACGAATATTAGGACGATCAAAACCCTGAATGAATTTGCGCGCATCCTCCAACCCAAGCCGCTCAGTAATTTCCTGCCGGGTCCGCTCATCCGCAGTCGCCGTCAGAGCGATACGGGGCACCCCCGGAAAGAGATCCTGCAGATAACTGAGCTGTAGATATTCAGGGCGAAAGTCATGCCCCCATTGCGATACACAGTGAGCCTCGTCGATCGCAAACAGCGCCAGTTGACACTCAGAAAGCATCTTAAGCGTCCGCGGCTGCAGCAATCGCTCAGGGGCAACATAGAGCAGATCTAACTGGCCGGTTCGAAGCTGATGCTCCACCTCCTGAGCCGCAGAGAAATCCATCGTGGAGTTGAGATAACCGGCACGAATCCCCCACTGAGACAGCGCCTGAACCTGATCCTGCATCAAAGCAATCAGCGGAGATACAACAATCGCTGCGCCCGGGCGGATCAGTGCAGGCAACTGATAACAGAGTGATTTACCGCCACCTGTTGGCATCACCACAAGGGCGTCACCACCACCGAGAAGCGTCTCAATAACGGACTGCTGCGGCTCACGAAACTGCTCGTAACCGAATATCTGCTTTAATAGTTGTCGTGCCTGCTCAATCATGGCGATGCATTATCCGGGATCACCTGTGACAGTTAAAGAAATTTTGCCGATCCCCGGTAAAAATATTGCAAAGACTACGCATCGCACCACATTCACTGATAGAATCGCCCTACCTTTTATCATTCCGGATCATTCCAATATGCAAAACGCCATGCTGAACACCCCTCTGACTGACGACGAACTGGACGCACTGGAAGCTTTTCTGTTTTCTGACGCTGTTTCCGAAGACGCCCTGGATCTGGTCGGCACACATGGTTACTTCTGCGCACTCAATATCAGCCCGGTTAAAACAAGCGAAAAACAGTGGCTGAACGAGCTGTTTGACGGCACCCCGGAATACAAAGACGAACAGGAAAAAGCGCAAATCGAAGAACTGCTGCTCCGTTTCTACTTCAGCATTGGCAGCGATCTGTACAACGATCAGGACATGCTTCTGCCCTGCGACCTGACACTGGAAGCCGAAGATGATGAAGAGCAATCCGCACTGACCAGCTGGGCTCAGGCATTTATGGAAGGCGTTTTCCTGAAAGAGGACGAGTGGTTTAACCACCAGGCCGAAGAGGAAGTTGCAGAGCTGATGCTGCCAATCATGATCGCTTCCGACCTGTTCGAGGAAGAAGAATTCGTCAAAATGCGTAAAGAGCAGCGCCTGTGCAACGAAATGTGCAGCAGCATTCCTGATCTTCTGGTTGACCTGTACCTGCTGTTCCACGCACCAGCTGACAAAAAATAAGCACCACCACACACAAAAAAGCCGCTCAGAGAGCGGCTTTTTTAGTTCTGCATAAACTGTCAGGCAACGTAGTTGTCATCCAGCTTCAGGGTTGTCAGGGTTCGCTGACGAACAGATCGCAGCAACTCACCATCCTCAACCAGAGATTCACCGTAAGATGGCACCATCTCTTTCATCTTGGCCTGCCATTCAGGTGTTGCCATCTGCTCTGGGAAGCAACGCTCGATAACATTGATCATGGTCGGCGTTGCTGTGGAAGCACCCGGAGAAGCACCAAGCAGGGCAGCTAATCGACCATCAGCAGAGGAGATAACCTCAGTACCGAATTCCAGCTTACCGCTACCCTCTGCATCTTTCTTAATGATCTGTACACGCTGACCTGCGTAAGACAGCTCCCAGTCCTCATCCTTCGCCTCAGGATAGAAGCGACGCAACGCTTCAACCCGGTCCGAATGAGACTGCATTACCTCACTGATCAGATAGCGGGTCAGGTCCATATTTTTGGCGCCCACTTCCATCATCGGCTTAAGGTTATTCAGACGCACACTCAGCGGCATATCCATCACCGAGCCCTTCTTCAGGAACTTAGTGGTAAAGCCTGCAAACGGACCGAACAGCAATGCGCGCTTACCATCAATAACCCGGGTATCCAGGTGCGGCACAGACATCGGCGGCGCACCGATTGGTGCCTGGCCGTAAACCTTAGCCATATGCTGCTCTACAATCTCTGGCTTGTTACACACCAACCACTGACCACTGACAGGGAAGCCACCATAGCCGCTACCTTCCTCAATACCAGACATCTGCAGCAACGGCAGTGCACCACCGCCAGCCCCCAGGAACAGGAACTTAGTACGGACAGTCTCTGTCTGACCGTTATGACCATTCTTCAGGTCTACTTTCCAGTCACCATCGCTGTACTGCGCCATCTCTTCAACGGAGCGGCTCAGCAGCAATTCGAAATTATCCTGCTGCTCCAGATACTCAACCATGTTACGCGCCAGCGCACCAAAGTTAACATCCGCACCAAAGCGAACACGGGTTGCCGCAACCGGCTCATCAGCCTTACGGTTCTGCATTACCAGAGGCATCCAGTCACGCAATACAGCCGGATCTTCGGAGTATTCCATTTCAGCAAACTGCGGTGTAGCGCTCAGTGCTTCATATCGTTTACGCAGAAACTCAACATTTTTCTCACCCCAGACAAAGCTCTGGTGCGGTACATTGCTGATAAAATGATGAGGTTCCGGCAACGCACTCTGCTCAACCAGATAAGTCCAGAACTGCAGACTGGTTTCAAAAGCGGCGTTGATAGAAAAGGCTTTGTCGGTATTGATACTGCCATCATCCAACTGAGAGGTATAATTCAACTCACAGTAAGCGGCATGGCCGGTACCAGCGTTATTCATCGCATCGGTACTTTCGCTGGCTACATGATCCAGACGTTCAACCATAGCAATCGAAAGAGACGGATCAAGCTGTTTCAGCAGGACACCCAGCGTGGTACTCATTGCACCGGCGCCTACCAGCAGCACATCAACAGATTTTGTGGTCATACAAACTTCGCCTTATACTTTGAATCATTGGGCGAGAGATGCTCTCTGAAAACGGCTTGTGACCTGTACATTCAAAATAACGATTATAACGTTATAACTGAATGATATTTAAAGAGATATCTCTGCCAGCCGGCCCCTTCCCCGATCGCTCGGTTAGTCATTTTTTCATGAACTGGTAACCAGACTGTCACTGTGTCGCAAATTATACTTATTCAGGCGAAAAAATCTTGTGCAACGCGGCATAAAAGACTAATCCCTTAGGCTTATTCTCATCCGAAAGTATCATAAAAAAACAGTTTATCCTGCGACACCACCGCAGATAGAAAGATCATCTGTTTTTTTATAAAAACAATGATTTTTACCTATCCTGATCTGCTTTTATAAACATAAAAAAAGACCGACAAAGCTGCAATGCCGTTCACTTAAGGTTGATTCTATAAAAGCGGTTCGATTGGACCTGTAGCGAGGCACGCCCTCGTGCCGAAAAATCGTGTTAATCGGCACGAGGACGTGCCTCGCTACCC
>JAOXSA010000285.1 GCA_025800245.1 Amphritea sp.
CCCGGACGTTGATAACCGTTTCAGTTGGTTTGACTACCGCAGTCGTGGATTTGAAGCGGAACCTAAACGCGGCCTGCGTATCGATGCAGTTCTGGCGACCGAAGCACTTTACGAGCGCTGTATCGCAGCCGATATCGATTACGATATCCGTGGTATGGAGAAACCCTCCGACCATGCTCCGATCTGGGCAGAGTTTGAATAACGCCACATCAGCGTTATTGCCCGATGATCGCCCGCTGACAGACTAGCGGGCGACTCTCCCTCTACCTAGCAACATCTCTCCCTCTCTGCCCTCAAACAGTGCCGAACGGATATTTCAGTCACTGAAAGCGTGCACATTAAACAGATACACTCAGCTAACGCTCCCGTAACTCTGTCTCTGAGCAGCAAGGCATAAACTTTGCTTCAGCCTTCATGAATGTGACTCATGCAATGGCGCTGCTCTTCTCCCTGATTCATCTGAGAGAAGTGGAGCGCTTTTTTTTTGGAGGTACCTGAATGAATTGGTTAACCTACCCCGCCGTTCTGTTGCTGCACCCTCTGGGTGTCCGAGGCAGCATCGGATTACTCATCCTCATATGC
>JAOXSA010000322.1 GCA_025800245.1 Amphritea sp.
GCACGTTCAGCCGGTTCGTCTTCCTGTCCGCGGTCGTGAACGTTCTGTTGAACTTCGCGTTGATTCCCTGGCTGGGCATCCTCGGTGCGGCGATTGCAACCGCGCTCTCCATGTTGTTCCTGGCCTTTTGCGTCGTCGTGCGGCTGTATTTTCTGGCCATGCCCGGGTCTCGGAAGGTCTGAATTCGCAACCTGACCGGAGGGCTGCGGAAAGCTGCTCACTATTTCTCGAAGCGGGTGATTTCCGTCTCATCGCTGATTGCTATTGCAGAAACAATGTGTGAAGCAGTCGGCGTTTTCTTCATCGCCGAGCGCTCCATGGTACATAAATCTGAACCTGATTTTCCCAGCCCAGCATATTCGTCACAGAGCGAACAGCAGGAATTCGATCTGGAAAATCTTCTGCGGGCAGTCTGGAGAGGTAAGCTCTGGGTGCTGTGCTTTGCCGTGCTGGCCAGCTGCGTCGGTTTTTACTACGCGTTCTACGTTGCCAAACCGATCTATACGTCCAGTGCAACCGTGGTTTTGCAAAGCC
>JAOXSA010000328.1 GCA_025800245.1 Amphritea sp.
GTGAACCGGGGGACATCCTGCGACTGCACCTGCAACCACTCATACAGTGCTTCTGCCTGATCTGTTGAGATGATCTGTTCGCTGGCGGCTTTATCCAGATCCTTTCTGGTAATTTTCATCATCACTCCCTTACTGCATGTCTACCTCTCAATCTACACGCTCTGAACTGAATAACAACTTGATGAAGCGGTATCGATTAACTCCCCAAACTGTCAAAAAGCGTTCAGCAACAAAAAAGGGAGCCCGAGGCTCCCTTTAATGACAAGAAATAAGATCATGCACGACGACGGGATGCCCGACGGCCGGTACCGCCACCACGCTCAGCGCGACGGCGCTCAATCAGCGTCTTCACCCGGTCTGGCAGCTCAACTTCCAGCGCGTCACGGACGCTCTTGTCAAAGTTAAACCACTCTTTAATCTCTTCATCGGTACGGCCACAACCGTAGCACCAACCGGTGGTTTCATCGCTCTTGCAGACGCCGACACAAGGCTCCATCTCTGCATTGGCAATCAGCTCTTCATCTGACTGATATGTACCGTCATGTTTGCTCATGATCTTCTTACCTTTAGTTATCTACAACATAGCTCTTGTATGAGACAGCGTGTGATCGGTTTGATTCGACATTGTCCCGTTTTTCTCTATCAGGTGCGAGGTGCATCACCTGTGGGATATCCCTATCTGGCGCAGGGTTTTGCCTATCCCAGAAACAAACAAGGGTGGATATTTGCATATCCACCCTGTTTCAGCAATCCAGCAGGAACTTACCCTTAGCTGAATACCACGGTCTTGTTGCCGTGCAGGAATACACGCTGCTCAGTGTGCAGTTTGATTGCACGGGTCAGAGTCAGACGCTCAGTATCCTGGCCTTTAGATACCAGATGCTCTGGCTTGTAAGTGTGATCTACTGGCTCGATACCCTGAGCGATGATCGGACCTTCGTCCAGATCGCTGCTTACGTAGTGAGCGGTAGCACCTACCAGCTTAACACCCTTGTCGTATGCCTGGTGGTAAGGCTTAGCACCCTTGAAGCCTGGCAGCAGGGAGTGGTGAATATTGATCGCACGGCCTTCCAGTTTCTTACACAGATCGTCAGACAGAACCTGCATGTAACGCGCCAGTACTACCAGATCAGCTCCGCAGCCATCAACGATCTTCATGATCTCTGCTTCCTGCTCAGGCTTGGTGTCCTTAGTGATCGGCAGGTGGTAGTAAGGGATGTTGTGCTGATCAGCCAGCTCTTTCAGATCCGGATGGTTAGAGATGATCGCCGGGATCTCAATGTTCAGCATACCGGTGCGGTAGCGGTACAGGATATCCAGCAGACAGTGGTCGTACTTAGAAACCATTACCACAACTTTTTCCGGAACCGCTTTATTACGGATTTCCCATTCCATTTCAAAACGGGCAGCTGCTTCACCGAACTGCGCCTGCAGCTCTTCGAAAGACAGCGGGCTGTCGCCGTCGTTCTTGAACTCTACACGGATGTAGAAGTGCTCTGCATCGGTATCATCGTATGTGTGCATCTCTGTTACGAAGCACTGACGCTCGTACAGAAAACGAGTTACAACATCCAGTGAGCCCAGGACACCCTTGCAGTTAGCTGTCAGAATATAGGTCGGTGTATCAGTGGTCATCTTTGTTTCCTTTGTTCTTGTTTACCGCCAGCCGGAGACTGTGATCAATTTGCCGGGCTGGCTGGCAGCCGTCGGATTCGAACGATTCAGCATCCCAAGAGATGCATCGCTCTATTGGGCCATCATAATCACAGGTCTGCAGGAAAAGCTGCTTGCGAGCGACTCGGTTCAATGAATATGCGACAAGTGCATATTTATTTACGTAGTGATCAGGAAACTGTATTGAAAGTCAGGAAATACGGCGGACAGAAGCAGAAAGCTTCTGTCCTGATAGGAAACTTATCCCTTATTTGTGCGCCAGAGCATCTTCCGGCTTGCACAGCGCAATACGCTCTGCTTCTTCGTCCAGAATTTCCTGTGGGAACTGGCTCATAAAGCAGCAGCAGATACCTTCACCGATCATGGTACGTGGACCCAGTGGGTGACCGATGTGCTTGTAAACGCCATGGGAGTGTCCGTGACCATGATCATGACCGTGGCCATGATGGTGGTGATGACCATGATCGTGAGAATGATCGTGGCTGTGAGAGTGATCATGATCGTGCGAATGATCGTGACTGTGGTCATGGGAATGGTCGTGATCATGGTCGTGATTATGAGAGTGCTCAGCATCCGGGTTGTATTCCGCATGGTGGTGATGCACTTCCACTTCACCCGCTGCCAGACGACGCTGGAATGAGCCCATCAGAGTTTCATCACCCTGCTTGCCATCCAGAATCTCGCGCACACGGATCTCAAACGCATCGATCACTTTCTCGTGATCGTTCAGATAGGGGGTCTTAATGAACTCAACGCCCGGGTTCTGCTCAGCCACGTGATCAACATAACCGTAGATACGCTTAATCAGTCGACCGGTAAACAGGAAGTAAGGTGCAACAACCACACGCTTGTAGCCCAGCTTCAGGAGTTTCTCCAGACCCACACCCACTGATGGATAGGTCACACCGGAGTAGACGATGTCTGCCCAGCCAAAGCCCATGTTCTCGTTAACGATACGGGTCAGCTTAGCGGCTTCTGCGTTGGCATGAGTATCAGAAGTACCACGACCGACCACAACCAGCAGCGTATCGTACAGATTCTCTGGTGGGTTCTGAGGATCAAGGCCCATGGATTCATAGATACGCGCCTGGAACGCTTCGATCATAGCATCGTGCAGACCCAGCTCTGCGCCGTACTGTACAGAAACCTGCTCATTATCCTGTTCATAGGTGGTCAGTACCGAAGGGATATCGTTCTTAGCGTGAGTCGCCGCAAACAGCATACCCGGTACCGCGTAGATCTCTTCCACACCCTGATCACGCAGTGCGTTCAGACCCATATGGATATTCGGTGCTGAGAATTCCAGAAAACCGTACTCCACCGGCATATCCGGAAAACGTTTCTTGAGACCTTCAGCAACCAGACCGAACTCGCGTTCTGCGTCTTTATCGCGGCTGCCGTGGCCACACACCATAATACCTTTCTTAGACAAAGCTTTTTCTCCGCTCATATCGTGTTACCTGTTCTTTTAACTGGCTCTTGGGAGCCTTGTCTGCCAGTGCGAAAGTGTCTCTACGTTACCGATCAAAAACAGATCACTACTGACAGTATTTTCCGAACTATCTTTCCTGAACCAGACAGTTCATTAGGGAACCTGCGAATAAGTCATACACTTTCTCTGCGGGACGATAAAGCCGTCTTATACGCGAAAGCGTGCGCAGGGAATGGCTAGCCCTTTTCAAGTACGCTGACACTGTAGAAGGCGGCTTTAGCGCCCGCCCTTCGGGGCTTTCAGAGCGATCCGATCTCTGTGTTAACGATTTTCGACAGGCAACCAGCATGCCTGTAATCGTTGTCGGGAGCTCGAACCGCTCTGAAAGCCAGAGGCGTGTCTGACTTGTTCGCAGGTTCCTTAGCCTTCCGCAGTCGCTTCAGGCCAGTAATTCTGGAAAATAAACTCTTCCAGTGGACGCTCATCGGTCCAGTTTTCTTCAACCAGCATCGGCCGGTCATAAAACTCATCCACGTGGCCGATACAGAGGATCGCCACCGGTTTACTGTGTTCCGGCATTTTCAGAATCCGCGCCAGTTTCGCCGGATCAAACAGTGACACCCAGCCCATGCCAATACCTTCGGCACGGGCTACCAGCCACATATTCTGAATCGCGCAGGATACCGAGGCCAGATCCATCTCCGGCATGGTCCGGCGACCGAACACATACTTTTCACGACCGTCCGGCAATGCTGCAACGATCAGTTCGCCACAGTCGAGAATGCCCTCGACCTTCAGCTTCATAAATTCACTCTTGCGCTCACCCAGTGCATCCGCTGTACGCAGACGCTCTTCCTCAACCAGTTCCGCCAACTGCTGGCGCAAGTCAGTATCCGAAATACTCAAAAAACGCCAGGGCTGCATCAGACCGACACTGGGTGCCTGGTGAGCGGCGACAAGCATACGCCGGATAATCTCCGGGTCAACCGGATCAGGCCGGAAATGACGCATATCACGGCGCTCTGCAATCACCCGGTAGATCGCTTCCCGCTCTTGTTCACTATAAGCTTTTGAACTGTCTTTGTTGTTGTCGGAGTTGTTGTCAGACATAGATTACTCTCAGCTCTCACCTATAAAATCGGCGACTATCTGCTCCAGTCGTCCGATCTGCGCATCATCTGCGCCATCAATAATTCCAAACCGCAACAGGCTGATCTCTTCATCCAGTATCACCACCCGGATCAACACTCCACGACTGGCCAGATAACGCTGAATAGTCATGGCCGTATCGTGCTCCATTTGGTAGCAGGTAAACAGCGGCGTGTAGACCACTCGTTGCGGCGGATGCTTCTCAAACAGCGGCTGCAGCAGTTCCTGGGTTACGCTGGCACTGCGACGAATATTCAACTGTGCCGACATCTGCCAGAAACTGTCCTGCAGTGCTGCAATTGCCACTTCCTGTGCCGGACCATTGACGGTCCAGAGCCCGATCCGCTCCTGTAAGCGAGCTCGCAACGCAGCATTAGCAAACACAAAACCCAGACGGATACCCGCCAGACCGAAAAATTTACCAAACGAGCGCAGTACCAGCATGTTGTCACAGAAGTGCTGTTGCAGCACGCTCTGCTCCGGGGTCAGATCAATAAAGGCTTCATCAATGATCAGATAACCGCCTTCAGGTAACCGCTCAGCCCAGTTTTTCAGCTGCTGCGGACCAAACTCCAGTCCGGTTGGATTGTTCGGATTGATCACCACCAGATGGAAGGGTTCGCCCCGCTCCAACGCCGCTTCAATCACTTCCACCGCAGCTTCAGGTTCGAATGCCGGATAGTGCTCAATGGCATTACCATGACGCTTCCAGTGATCTTCATGCTCTTTATAACCATGCTCCGGCAACAGTACCGGGAGATTATTCAGGCAATGTGGCAGCTCCTGAATCACCAGCTGAGAGCCATTACTGGGCATCAGCTGATCATTACCGTAAAACGCTGCAGCTGCAGCCAGAAACTCCGGCCGCAGATAAGGTAAGCGCTGAAACAGAACCTCATCCAGTTCAGGAACCGGATAAGACGACGGATTCAATCCCGTGGAAAGATCCAGCCAGTCGTTCACCGGAATACCATAGCGCTGACTGGCAGTGATCAGATCACCACCGTGCAGAGGCAACTGATCATTCACAGACATAGCACACCTCCTATCCCCAGCACAGCAATCACCACTACCCAGAGTATCAATACCCGTTCCACCAACCGACACGCCTTACGGATGCTGCCTGCTGATGCTTTATCGCCCGTCACCGGACCCAGTTGCGGACGCTGTTGCAGTTGCCCATGATAGATAGCAGCGCCGCCCAGCGAAACATTAATGGCTCCGGCACCTGCTGCCATTACCGGTCCGGCATTAGGACTTTTCCAGTTACCGGCCTGCTGTTTCCACGAGGCAATCGCGATGCCTGTTTTACCCACCAGCGCGTAGCTCAGCGCCGTCAGCCGGGCCGGGATGAAATTCAACAGATCATCCATCCGTGCGGCAGCCCAACCGAACTGCAGATAGCGTTCGTTTTTGTAGCCCCACATCGCATCCAGTGTATTGCTCAGGCGATACAGAACCACACCGGGAAGACCCAGCACACAGAACCAGAACAGCGCTGAAAAGATCGCATCGGCACCGTTTTCCAGCATCGACTCCGTCGCCGCGCTGGCAATATCAGTCTCTTTCAATTCAGAGGTATCCCGGCTGACGATCATCCCGACCGCCTGACGCGCCTCTGCCAGATTACCGGCCGCTAACGGCTGGGCAATCGCCAACCCATGGCTCAGCAGGCTGCGCCAGCCAATCGCCAGATAAAGCACCACCGCGCTCACCAGCATCAGCAAGCCGTCAGAAAAATCCACCAGCTCCTGCAGGACACAGGCCAGCGCTGTCAGCGGCAGTACCGCCAGACACCAGGCGATCACACCGGCCAGACGGGTGCCCCGACCAGAAGCATCACGCAGCGGCGCATCGGCACCGGCCAGCCGGTTGAAATGCCGTTCCAGCCAGATCGCCAGATTGCCAAACCCTACCAGTGGGTGATAGCGGCGTGGCTCCTGAAACAGATAGTCCAGCAGCAACGCCAGCAGAACACAGCTCAGCACCAGCATTAACGGCTCTCCTGCTGCGGATATTCTGTGGCATCGATCCCCAGCAGTCCGCACAGAGAGTCAAAGCTGATCACCGCTTCCACCGCACCCGCCAGTCGCTCGATCTGCTCTTCACGGAACGCCAGATAATCAAACTGTTCAATCTCGCCCATACCGGCCCACTTGAGGACGTGCTCCAGCAGAGCCGCCTGATCAAACACGCCGTGTACGTAGGAACCCATCACGGTGTGATCTTCGTTACAGGCACCATCGATCAGCTGCTCAGAACTGCCGCTATCCTGCTCGGTGGCGGTCAGACTGAACAGCCCGTTATCCAGTGCTGGCCCCTGACTGATACCGGCGTGGATCTCATACCCCTGCACGGGAATTTCGCTGCCCAGCAGCTTGCCGCAGACATTACGCAGAATCTTGTTATCAGTAAGGGTGGTTTCCATATCCAGCAGACCCAGGGCTGCGCTGGAACCGGCTGCGGATTCGATGGCATCAGGATCGTGAATCCAGTGCCCCAGCATCTGATAACCACCACAGATACCGAACACCTTACCGCCAAGACGCAGATGACGCTTAATCACCTCATCCCAACCATTCTCTTTCAGCCAGTTGAGATCGCCACGGACGTTCTTGCTGCCTGGCAGTACGATCAGATCGGCACCGTTAAACTCGCGCACATCCTTCATAAACTGACAGTCGATCTGCGGGTTCATCCGCAGTACGTCAAAATCGGTGTGGTTACTGGCACGGGGATACATCGGTACCACCACTTTCAGCTGCTGGTAATCCCCGCTGGCATCCTGCTGACGGTTGACTGCATCTTCCGCCTCAATATGCAGGTTCTGCACGTAAGGGATCACACCCAGTACCGGTACGCCGGTACGCTGTTCCAGCCATTCAAGGCCGGAATCCAGCAGGGATACATCACCGCGGAAACGGTTGATGATAAACCCTTTGACCCGGTCCTTTTCCGATTCGCTAAGCAGCTCATAGGTACCCAGCAGATGGGCAAAGACACCACCACGGTCGATATCCGCCACGATCACTACCGGGCAATCCACCTCTTCGGCAAAACCCATGTTGGCAATATCATGCTCACGTAGATTGATTTCCGCCGGGCTGCCAGCACCTTCAACCATTACCACACGGTACTTTTCTAACAGGCGGTCATGGCTGGCTACCACTTCATTTAGCAGCTTCGGCTTGTAGTGGTGATACTCGGTGGCCTGCATATTGCCAATCGCCTTACCGTTAACAATTACCTGCGCGCCCAGATCACTGTTGGGCTTAAGCAGTACCGGATTCATCTCCACCGAGGCTGGCAGGAAGCAGGCTTCGGCCTGTACCGCCTGGGCACGACCAATCTCACCACCTTCCGCGGTTACCGCGCTGTTGAGCGCCATATTCTGCGGTTTGAACGGTGCCACCGGTACCTTACGGCGCGCCAGAATCCGGCACAACGCCGTCACCATAATGCTCTTACCGGCATCGGAGGTGGTGCCCTGAACCATCAGGGTTTGCGGCGATTTAAATTGAGTCATTGTTCTACCTTACGCATAACAGCCGCGAGTAGCGGGTGGCTGGAGGCGGGAAAGCACCGCAAGTCGCGGGTGGCTAGTAGCGGGAAAAAGCCGCAGACTGGCTGATTATCTTTATTCATTAACTTCATCATCAATTTAAAGTACGTGCTTTCGCTACTATAAACTCCGGACTGTTTTTTCCAGCCACTAGCGACCAGCCACTGATCTTTTACGACGTTTAAGTCGCGCTCATCTCTTGTTGCTCATCTAACTGCAGCAATAAGTCTTGTAAAGCATCGGCGTAATCGCCCGGCTCCTGCCACAGTCCCCGCTGAGTGGCCTCGAGCAGTCGCTCGGCCATCTCTTCCAACGCGTGGCGGTTGTTCTGCTGTAAAAATTCCCGGTTCTGTTCGTCGAACACCAACGCATCGGCCACCTGCTCGTACTGATAATCAGCGATCAGGTTGGTGGTGGCGTCATAGGCGAACATATAGTCGACGCTGGCGGTCATCTCGAACGCACCTTTGTAGCCGTGTTCCTGCATGCTGTTTATCCACTTCGGGTTCAACAGACGAGAACGGATCACCCGGTTCAGCTCCTCTTTCAGGGTACGAACCTTGGGTGCCATCGGGTTTGAGTGATCATTGTGATACACCTCCGGCGCGGCTCCACTGAATACCGTCACAGCGTTGGTCATACCGCCCTGGAACTGGTAATAGTCGTCGGAATCGAGAATATCGTGCTCGCGGTTATCCTGGTTCTGCACCACCGCTTCGAGCTGCGACAGGCGGTGTTCGAAGGCCTCCTTCGCGACCACACCGTCGCCCTGCTGATTGCCGTAGGCGTAGCCGCCCCAGTTCAGATAGGCTTCGGCCAGATCATCGCGGCTTTCCCAGCAGCGCTCATCAATCAGCCCCTGCAGACCGGCACCGTATGCCCCCGGCTTACTGCCAAACACCCGGAAGCTGGCCTGACGCTGCGCCTCTTCAGCATCCATACCGGATGCAATCAGCTCCTGCTGACGCTGCTGAATATTGGCCTGAATGGTATTGCCGTTGCCCGGTTCCTCCAGTTCAGCAATTGCCTGAACCGCAGCATCGTAGAGTTTCATCACATTGGGGAAAGCATCCCGGAAGAAACCGGAGACACGCAGCGTCACATCGACACGGGGGCGACCCAGCAACTGACTGCTGATCACTTCAAAATCCACCACCCGATTAGATCCCGGTGCCCAGATCGGCCGTACACCCATCAGCGCGAACGCCTGTGCAATATCATCACCGCCGGTACGCATGGTCGCAGTACCCCAGACCGACAAGCCCAGTTGCTGCGGGTAATCACCGTGTTCCTGCAGGTGACGCTCGATCAGCGCCTGCGCCGAACGCTCACCGATTACCCACGCTGCCGGTGATGGAATCGCGCGGTTATCCACCGAGAAAAAGTTACGTCCTGTCGGCAGGGTATCGAGTCGACCACGGGTCGGCGCACCACTTGGGCCTGGCGGGATAAACTCACCACTGAGG
>JAOXSA010000334.1 GCA_025800245.1 Amphritea sp.
TGTGACCATCTGAGCGGATTCACCCTCTCTGAGGGCCAGCTCCGCACACTGTACGGCATGCTCAATCTGGGTGATTCCTTCGCCATAAGTGTGGTGACCTTCGGCATCGTAAAGTTCGATTAATTGTTGAATAAATGGGTGCATTTCAGCTCTCGTCAGCATAGTTATTAATTACTGGTATATACCAATTTAAGCGGACGATATTGTATGAAGGAGGGAAATATAAGGGGGGCTTAGACGTAAGAGTGAGTTTTAATAGTTATGTAATAATCACTGTATTTAGCGAATTTTAAAGACAATAAAACCAACTTTTATTGATTACTTGCTGATACCGTTACTGAATATACTGCTGCAGAACCGGATCCTGCATCAGCTCCCGATTCAGCCAGTTAGAAAAGCAGATCGCTCTGGAGTTTGCCAGATTGGCGTTCTGTTGCACCAGATACCAGGTACCCCGCTCCGGCGCTGTCATTGGCAGGGGAACCACCAGCTTACCGCTGGCGATATCACCACAACCGAAAAATGCTGGCACAATAGCAATACCTGCACCGGTAATGGCGGCCTCCAGAGCCAGCAGATGATTATCGTGTTCACTGATCACACTCACCGCATCCCGCTCAAGCCCCATTGAGCTGAGCCAGTGAGGCAGATTGTCCGGCGATTCACTGACATCCAGAAACGGCTTTTCCAGCAGCTGTTCCAGCGATTCACACTCCCCGTTACTGAATAGCTGCGGACTGCAGACCGGAATCAGATTACCCTGAAACAGGCGCTGATAAGCCAGACTGCTGTCGATCTCTTCGGCATAGATAATTCCCACATCTGCCGCATCCCGTTCGTAATCCCAGCTCAGGTAAGAGTTATACAGTTCGATATGGATCGCCGGAAAACGCTGCCGGAATCCACCCAGACGCTGTACCAGCCAGCGCGAAGCGATGCCCATATATACCTGCACCGTCAGGTCCCCCTGATCCGGCTCACCGAACAGCTCCAGCGTGCTGCGTTCGATCTGCTGCAGCGCCTCATGAATCTCGGCGTAATAGCGCTTCCCCAGTGGGGTCAGCACAATGGACCGCCCGAGTCTGGCGAACAGTGCGGCACCCAGCTCCTGCTCCAGCTTTTTGATCTGATGACTGACCGCCGAATGGGTGACATTCAACTCCCGGGCAGCCTGCTGAAAGCTCAGCAAGCGGGCCGTCGCTTCAAACGCCCTCAAAGCATTCAGAGGGGGAAAGTGCCTTTTCACCGGTGATCATCTCCCTGAGGTAAACGGGTCTGACTCAGCAACCAGTCGCAGAACACTTTCGATGCCTGCGACAGACTGCGGTCACTCTGATAACAAAGATAGTAGTTCCCCTCGGTGGGTATGCTATCGATAAACGGTGCGACCAGTTGCCGTGCCAGCACACCGTGCTCCATCATATCGTCATACATCAGGCAGATACCGAAACTGTTCGCTGCCATCGCCACCGCACTGGCATGACTGTCTGTATAGTGACGAGGCTGTTCCAGCAGATGGTCCAGCTGCATTTTTTCCAGCCAGCTGTCCCATCCCTGAGAGGTACCGATCACCTCCAGCAACGGTAGCCCTTCAAGATCAGAAGGACTGCGCAGCCGCTTTGCATTCTGAGGCGTACAGTAAGGGCGCAGATCAGGCGTGATCAGGGGAAACGCCTCAAATCCCGACCAGTTTCCAGTGCCGTAACGAATCTCCAGCTCGGCGGTGGATATATCAAAATCCGTGGCCCAGTTAGTACCGAGCTGCCGGACGGAGATTTGCGGATAGATAGCACTGAAGCGCTCCAGATGAGAGGCCAGCCACAGGACACCAAAAGCACTGTTTACGTTTACCTCCACCACCGATGCATTCAACGGGGTAAAAATCTGTGCGGCGCCGGCATTCAGCTGACGCATGGCATCCTGTACCAGTGGCAGAAACGCCCGGCCGGCATCCGACAGCTGAATCGAGCGGTTGGCGCGCACGAACAGCTTATGATCGAGATGATGTTCCAGCAGCTGAATCTGCTGACTCACCGCCGACTGACTCATACTCAACTCATCCGCCGCCAGGGTAAAACTGAGCTGGCGGGCTGCGGCTTCAAAGGTTCTCAGCCAGTTCAGCTGGATATTACTGGTAAAGGCTTTACTCATATTGGCTCACCCGGCGTATCTGCTAACAGATAATCAAATAAGCTGTACTTATCTATTTAGCGTAAATATATCGTTTGTAGTGATTCTTATCGATTTATAACATCGGTCTGTATCAACACACAAGCTCCCCTTCAGAGCCTTAACATGAGAATAAGAAAAGATGAAAAACAAGACTGACGTTCTGATCATTGGTGGCGGTATCGCCGGTGTGAGTACTCTGTACCACCTGACAAAGATGGGCTGGAGTGATGTTATGCTGACCGAGAAACTGGAGCTGACATCCGGTTCAACCTGGCATGCTGCGGGTAATCTGCCCCACTTCAGCAACAGCTATAACGTGATGAAGCTGCAGCAATACAGTATTGCCCTGTACGATCGCCTGAAGAAAGAGACCGGACAGGTCGATCACCACATGACCGGTGCAGTGCGTCTGGCCCATACCCAGGATCGTATGGATGAGTTCGAGCGTGTCGCCGCGATGTCCGATCTGGCCGGTCTGGATCTTGAGATCATCGATAATGATCGCCTGAAAGAGCTTTATCCGTATCTGGATACCACCGGTCTGGTGGGAGGCCTGTGGGATCCTGCCGATGGCCATATCGACCCGACCAGTGTTACCAATGCAATGGCCGCTGCAGCCCGTGAAGCCGGTGCAACTATCGTGCGTAATAACCCGGTTTCCGCCATCGAACAACAGCCGGACGGTCGCTGGAAAGTCACCACTGAGAAAGGTGTTATCGATGCCGCTGTGATCGTCAACGCGGCCGGTTTCCGCTGTAACGAAGTAGCGGCCATGGTTGGTCATCAACTACCGGTCTGCTCTATGGAGCACCAGTTCGTGGTGACCGATAACGTACCGGAACTGGAAGCCCGGGACGATATGATCCCAATGCTGCGTGACCCGGATGTATCCTACTATCTGCGTCAGGAAGGTAAGGGGCTGATTCTGGGACCGTATGAGAAAGGCGGTATCCCATGGGCGGTTGACGGCGTACCCAAAGAGTTTGGTCAGGAACTGCTGCAACCGGACCTGGACCGTATCGAAGAGATCATGTGCACCGCGATGGAACAGATCCCGATGATCGGCAATGCTGGCATCAAAACCGTGGTGAATGGTCCGATCACCTACACCCCGGACGGCCACCCACTGATCGGCCCGGTCCATGGTTACGATAACTACTTTGTCTGCACCGGTTTCAATTTCGGTATCGTTCAGGGCGGTGGTGCCGGTCACTTTATGGCGCAATGGATCGTTGATGGCCACCCGGAACTGGATCTGTTTGAACTGGATCCTCGCCGTTTCGGTGACTACGCCAACCACGAGTACACCGTGGCTAAAGGCACTGAAGTTTACGCTAACGAATATCAGTTGGGCTTCCCGAATGAGTACGCAATGCGTCCGGCTAAACGGGGCCAGAAAAAGTCGCCGATTTATGAGCGTCAGGCTGAACAGAATGCCGTATTCGGCGCTTACTTCGGCTGGGAGCGTCCGAGTTGGTTTGCACCACAGGGACAGGAAGCAAACGAACAGCACAGCTTCCGCCGTAGTAACTGGTTTGAACCGGTCGCCGCTGAGTGTCTCAATGTGAAAGATCACGTCGGTCTGCTGGACCTGACACCGTTTACCAAATTTGAGATCAGCGGTGCAGGCGCTCACGCCTGGCTGGAATCTATCTCCCCGAACCGGATTCCAAAGGAAGCCGGCGGAATCGCCCTGGCCCACCCACTGACCAGAGATGGTGGCGTGGCATGGGAATTCTCCATCACTAAGCTGGATGACGGCAGCTATTACATGATGGCACCAGCGGTGGGTGAACTGCTGGAAGAAGACTGGCTACGCAGCCGACTGCCTGCGGATGGTTCAGTCACTCTGACCAATATCACTGCGGACTACGGTTGTCTGGTACTGGCAGGTCCTGATGCCCGTAAGGTACTGGCACAGCTGACCGATTCAGATCTCAGCAATGCCGGTTTCCCATGGTTTACCGGTCAGGAAATCGAGGTCGCCGGTGCGCCGGTCCGTGCACTGCGAATGAACTTTGTCGGCGAACTGGGCTGGGAACTGCACCACCCGATTGAATATCAGGTGGAACTGTATGACGCACTGATGGAAGCAAGCCGTGCTTACAACATCGGTAACTTCGGTCTGCGGGCGATGGACTCCATGCGACTGGAGAAAGGCTACCCGATGTGGGGCCATGACCTGACCCACGAGTTCACCCTGCTGGAAGCCAACATGGGCTTCTTCGCCAAGTTCGATAAGGGTGACTTCGAAGGCAAAGACGCGCTATTGGCTCAGAAAGAGAAAGGCATCACCCAGAAGCTGATCACACTGGAACTGGATTCCACCGATGTTGATGCCTGCGTGGGTATGGAACCGGTTTACTGCGACGGCGAAGTAGTTGGCCAGGTGAGCTCCGGTGGTTACGGCTTCCGTTGTCAGAAGAGTCTGGCCCTGGCTTACGTAAACAGCGATAAGCTGGATGCTGATCTTACTGTCAAAGTACTGGGTACACAGTATCCGGCCAGCCGTGTGAAAGGGGTCGCCTACGATCCGAAGGGAGAGCTGCTGAGATCAGATAGCTGATCGCCCTGCAACAGGCCTTTATGGATATCTTCATAAAGGCCTGTAAGAACATATCTAACAGAGTTCGTAATCCAAAAACTTGTCAGAAGAGTTTGGTAAGTGGCTCCTGAAATTAGCCAACCGGCACCCGGGTCCTGCCCCGGCTCTGCCGGATTTTTCCTTTCTGCACCTTGGTATCTGAGACCAGCCAGATTCAGTCCGCCTGTTTATTCCCGTTTTCTGACCAGCATTATCAACAAAATATAAAAACTCATTCATTTATCACACCAATTATCATCCACTAAATTCAGAATTAGAGTAGCTGTTATTCATTTAACAGAGGTCTTCCTGATGAAAGCGATGATTATCCAGAACTTCGGTGGTCCCGAAGTATTCCAGCCAGCCGATATCCCAACACCTGAAGCGCAGCCAGGTCAGGTACTTGTGCGTATTGCTGCCAGCAGCGTTAACACCGTCGACACCATGATCCGGGAGATGGGTAAAGACCTGCCGATCTCCCCTGAACCGCCTGCAGTATTAGGCATGGACTTCGCAGGTACCGTTACAGCGATTGGTGAGGGTGTCACCGGTTTCTCGCCAGGTGATGAAGTGTACGGTTGCGCCGGTGGTCTGGGTGATCTGCCGGGCACGCTGGCCGAATTTATCGCTGCAGATGCCCGACTCATCGCTCACAAACCATCAAACCTGAGCATGCGCGAAGCAGCAGCCCTGCCACTGGTCGGTATTACCGCCTATGAAGGCCTGCAGCGCGCCGGTATCAGCGCCGGTCAGAAAGTTCTGGTGCACGGTGGCTCCGGCGGCGTGGGCCATGTTGCTCTTCAACTGGCCCGCCATTTCGGAGCCGATGTCTATGCCACCGGAGGCGGCGATAAACAGTTAGCGCTGATTGAAGAACTGGGTGCCAAAGGCGTTAACTATAAAACCGAAACCGTGGCTGACTACGTTAATCAGTACACCGACGGTGCCGGTTTTGATCTGGTGTTTGATTCCGTAGGCGGTGCCAATATGGTCAATTCATTTGAGGCAGCAGCACTGAACGGTCAGGTAGCATCGACCGTCGCCCTGGTTGAGATGGATCTGTCACTGGCTCACTTTAAAGGTCTGTCTCTGCATGTGGTGTTTATGCTGATCCCGATGATCCATGATCATGGCCGCCAGACCCACGGTGAAATTCTGGCTAAGCTGGCCAGAATCGCAGAAGCCGGCGATCTGACGCCAGTGCTGGATGAGCAGAAGTTTGCTCTTACCGAAGCCGGTCAGGCCCATGCACGTCTGAGCAGCGGTAAAGCGATGGGTAAAGTGGTGATTGATATCTGATAAAGATAAAAATGGCGGCATCTTTGCAGATGCCGCCAGTTCAGATTTCTCCGAAGGGGAAAAGATCAGAACGCGTAGGAAGCAGACAGTTTAATGTTACGGCCTGGTTCGTAGTCATTCAGGTGCAGTGCACCAAAGAACGGATGATTGGTATCACCAATCCGTGACGCATGGGATACGTACTGCTCATCAAACAGGTTTTCAACGCCGGCAGTCAGCGTCAGACCTTCAACACTGACCGGCATCCAGCGTGCGGAGATGTTATGTACCTGATAGGAAGGCTTATCAAAATGATCCTCTTCCAGGGTATACAACGAAGTCCAGTTCACAGTTACACCCTGCCCCGGAATGTGGTAATCCACGCCCAGGGAGATACTGTCGCCAACCTGTCGCCCCAGCGGATCACCGGTCTCTTTATTCTCAGATTCTGAATGCGCGTAGCTCAGCCGGGCATCCAGATCGCCCTTGCTGACCGCTAACGCCGCTTCAAAACCACTCATGTCGTAGTCACCGATATTCTTCAGGCTGCCATCGCCTTCATCATCGATGTAATCGTTAATGTCACCTTTATACAGGGTCAGGCTGGCAACCAGACGGTCAAACCCTGCAACCTGATCAGCGTCATAACGGATACCAATCTCATTATTCAGACCGGTGGTCGGCTTCAGATCAGGATTGGCCGCAATGCTGGCCGCCGCACCCGTGAAAACTTCCGACAAAGACGGACCTTTGAACAGCTGCGTGCTACTGGCCTTCAGGGTAACAGTATCGGTCAGTGGGTACTCACCCGCCAGACCAAACTGAGTATCGGTAAAGGTTCTGTCGTTGTTTACGGTATCCAGCTTATAGCGGTTATAACGCGCACCAGGGGTAAGCATCAGACCATTACTGAACAGCAGTTCATCTTCTATGAACACAGCCCATGAATCCGCCTGCTCTTCGGCATACTCAGCGCCATCGTAATCGATGGTATTGGTCTGCTGATAAATCTCGGTACCGTAACGCAGAGTGTGCAGCAGATCTCCCTGCTCCACGACAGATTCAGCCAGCAGGTTCAGACCCACCGTATCGGAAACACCTTCAGCGATGTCATGGGCGGTCGGACGGGTAGCCCCCTCGTTTTCCCGCCACAGATTCATCTTATTGCGATACAGCGTCGCCCGCAGATTGATCAGCTCTCCCTTATCCAACTCATAAGTCAGCGTTGTCGTAGATCGATCAAATTCAGTCGGGTAAACCGTGGTACCACTGATAGAACTGTTGGTTGCTACACCCATATCCGGACGTGGGGCGTAATCTCCTTTGTCCTTGTAGCGGTCATAGCTAATTTCGAGGCGCTGTTCCTGATCAAGATCCAATCCCAGCTTCACCAGCGCATTGCGGATATCACCGTCATTGCCGATGGTTTCGTTACCATCGCCATCTTGCGGATTGTCCCGATCGATATCGTTAAAGTAAGCAATCAGATCCAGCTTGTCGTTCAGCTGGCCATAACCTGTCAGTGAATAACTGTAGTAATCGTTGCTGGCGTAGCTGCCATAAACCCGTGCACCTACCATCTGGCCCTGCTGTAACAGATCCCGGGCATCCTTGGTTTCAAATGCTACGCTACCGGCCAGACCGCCATTGAGTACCGAATTGGTACCGACCTGCACATCCACCGCTTTAAGGATATCTGCATTAATCAGCAAGTTACCGGCATGGTGGTACATGAAATTATTCTGGCGTGCACCGTCGATGGTCACGTCGAGATCCAGATCCTGAAAGCCACGAATATTAATCCGCTGGTTGAGCGAATGAGCGCCTCCGATGTCCACACCCGGCTGTTCTCGTAGCAGATCACTAAGGTGGTCGGCCTGCTTCAGCGCGATATCGTCATCACTCAGAGAAAAAGAAGAGTTCTTTACCTCCGTGCCCCATACCTGTACGACCTGTCCCTCAGCAACATCAGCAGCATTGATCTGTGTTGCCATCGATACAGCGACTGCTACAGGTAACTGCCTGAGCAAAAATTGTTTGTTCATCGATCTTTCCATAATAGTAATGATAATCATTACTATTCTATTTTTCGACCCGATACAGACGATTTAATTTACAATCTTTACAACTCTTCCTGCTCATTATGTGTGGCCGGAAACAGCAGAATAACCCGCAGTCCCTGTGGCACATTCTGCTCTGCACGAACGGAGCCACCGATCGCTTCCAACTGACGTTTTACCAATGCCAGTCCGAGCCCGAATCCGCCCTGCTCACGGGAGCGGGCCTTATCGGTACGGAAGAATGGTTTAAAGATCTTTTCCAGCTGTTCCCCGGCAACCCCCTGTCCCTGATCACTGATCTCAATGCGATACTTCTGATCACCGGTCAGCTCACAACAGAGAGTAATCTCTGAACCCACCGGTGAATATTTAAGGGCATTACGCAGCACATTCTCGATACTCTGAGCCAGCGCCCGCTGATTACTGTTCACCACCGGACACTCCGCCGCATAGTCTTTACGAATAATATGGTCCGGGTATTCAAAAGCGGCATCTTCACAGAGCAAATCCAGCAAGGTTGAAAGATTAAAGCTGTCAGTACGTACAATACGCGCCTCACCATCCAGCCAGGCCAGGGTCAGGGCATCGTCCACCAGTTGATGCATCAGACCGGTTTCCCGGCTGAGACGATCGACAATATCTCCGGCGCAGGTCTTATCATCCCGACACAGCTCCAGCGCCAGTTCAATCCGGGTCAGAGGCGTTCTCAATTCATGGGACAGATCACCCAGCAGCTGTCGCTGCGATGTCACCAGCCTCTGTAACCGCTCAGCCATACTGTCGAACGATCCGGCCAGCTGAGTAATTTCATCCCGACGCTGCCTGGGTATCTGCGGCCCCACCCGGGCATCCAGATCTCCGGCGGCCAGCTTCAGGGTTCCCTGATTAAGTGCCTCCAGTGGCCTCATAAGATAACGGTACAAAAGCCAGCAAAAGATAATCAGCACCAGCGAAGGTACAACCAGTGTCAGCAATGTATGCACAACTGCAGTATTGGGTCGGGGATGCATAGACTGCGGTAACTCGATCACAAAAGAGTTACCTTCCTGCAGCGGAAAGCCGATCATTACCCGCGTCATAAAAGCGTGCACAGGCCAGTATATATGGCGCTGAAAACCGATCATTTCAGCAAGATCGTCGGGCAGGGCTTTATGGGTATGCAGGGTACCATCTGCCGCCTGAATCGCTGACCAGACACCCAGGGTCTGCTCTATATCCCGGGTCAGTTGCAATAACCCCTCCCGGTCACCGGTCACAAAAGCCTGCTCTGCCTG
>JAOXSA010000338.1 GCA_025800245.1 Amphritea sp.
CCTCAGTCCGCCCACTCCGTCGACTGTACAAGTACATAGGACGGCAGTCTGTCCTCAACTGCTGCTCCAGCATCTCCTCCAGCTGCTCCGACGTCAGGGTCTTAGTCGTGGCGACTTCAGCATTCCACGGTCAATATCCACCAGCAGGCGGGAGATGAGCAGTGGCCACCGAGTCGTTGAGTGTGTTGACGCTCATAGAGCCTGGCGCTCGAGAGCCGCACGGTGCCCAAGCCTGGGGTTTCGCGAATACGCTTGATGACGACTTCGGTCTCAGCTCAGACGTCCGGGTTGGCGTCACTGAGCAATGACCATCGACATTACAAATACAGCTTTCTGGTCCATTTACCCGGCGTTTGTTCATTTGGTTCCTGCGACCTTTTTACTAAACCCGATTTGGGCTGCACGGCCCATGCCGGACTGCGGCAAATGGCGTTATGGTTGTAAACCATATAGGCCAACGGGCTTCGTGCAGATGTGAAGGATCCTGGACAGGCTTGATGACAGGCTGCACCAGACTTTAAGTGGTGTCTGTCCAGGCTCGGTCGTGGCTTTTGGAAAATGGCATTTGTAATCGCCAGCACTCCTGAAATAACTTTCCCGTGCTGCATGGGGACGCTGGATGGGACCCGGAGCACGCTGGCCCAGATCTCCGGCAGGTCGCCGGAACAACAGTAGCTACCACGACTGGAGGCGCAGCTCGACGTGCAAGTGTGGCGTGATGTAAATGACGCAAAGCTTGTTTTTATGTCAACACGATTCAAACAATGAGGGCCCAGAGTCCGAGAAAACGTGAGTCATTATTTTGATGTCAACATAATGAGAAGATATAAG
>JAOXSA010000342.1 GCA_025800245.1 Amphritea sp.
TAATTGAAAAACAGATTTAGCTAAATCGATACCAATGATGCTAACCTTACTCATGTATGGACCCTCTCTTTTAGATGCCGAACCAAGCTTAATGCGTTAAGCATGGCACAAAGGAGGTGGGTCCATCTTATTTCCCACAGCCGCCTTTTCAGATACCCCTAGCTCTGGTCTAACGAATGCTCGACCTTCGTTGCCAGCTTAATATTGTCATGCAGCGGGCAGCGGTCACACACCTCATCCAGGAACTTCACTTTTTCTGCCTCACTCATATCCGCATCAATCTGAGCCTTCACAGTAATTGACTGAAAGCCAACGCGATCATCTGTAGGCTTACCCAACAGGCCAGCAGGATTCAGATCGGCGGCGACATCAATATCGATACCGCGCATCTCCAGCTTCTGCTGAGTCGCGGCAATCCGCGCAATACTGGCGATGCAACCGCCCAGGGAGAACAGGAAGTATTCCAGCGGCGTCGGGCCTTCATCGGTACCACCGGCCTGAGCTGGCTGATCGATGGTTACTTTATGACCACGAATATCGGCATGAACCTGAGCGCCTGCTCGCATGGATGTAGACACTAAGATCACTTTACTGGCTGGCATATATCCTCTCCCACATTAGTTAAGAAAATTCTAATATTAGGATTATCGCATATCTATATTGCGATTGGATATATCCTTATAAAGGGATGCCTCAGTTACGTGACTGTTTCAGAGGATAGAAGTACTCGATCACAAATACCAGCAGGCAGCTGAATGCCACCAGCTTGGCCGGCAACAGTGCCGCAGGATAGCCACCATCATGTCCACCCAGAATCATCAGCGCTGCAACAACCATCAGAAACACCGTAAACAGATGCATCGGTCGCGAGATACCCCAGCGGTAGCGCCTTGCGGTATGTACTGCAGCCACGACAACCAACATGCCAAAAGCGCTGCCAACCAACACATCGACAGGCCAGTGAGCGGCCACCATCACCCTGCTGATAGCCGCCAACGCAGCCATCATCAGCAAGCCGATTCGCAGATAACGGTTACGGACGAAGTAGAACAGAACAGACGCAAATACGAACGCGGTCAGCGAGTGGCCAGACGGGAAACTCCCGTTCCTCAGGGCCTTCCCGACCAGATGGTAGGTGCCAGAATCGAGTTCAACCGGAGGCCGGACCGCATCGAGCAGATTTTTTAAACCGTGTACAACCAGCGTGCCATAGACTGCTGCAATAAAGACCACCCAGAGCATCGCAGGATTGCGACGGGCAAACAGCAGCGTCAGGCAGAGCACCAACGTGGTATCTCCCATGAAGGTCAGCCATTGCCAGAGGCCATCAGGCAGAGCCGGGGTAAACTGATTAAGCAGATGGAAAGCACCGTGATAACCGGCAATCACCCAGAGTAGAAAGGCTAACCCCAGACAAACCGCAGCAGTGATCATCAGCTGTTTAAGCCCATGATCATCCGGGTTACTCAGAAACTGATAGCGGGATTCATCCAGCTGAGGCTGCAGACCTTCCCCGATAAAACAGCGCTTAATCTGTTCGATCAGACTGAGCATCAGACCACTCCACCAGTAGAATACCGCCCTGCTGATAAATTTCCCGGAACTGCACTTTACTGTTCTGGCGCTGCAGTTTCAGATAGTTATCACTGTCGGTAAAAATAACATCCCCCGGCGAAGGCTCAATACCGGGCGTAATCGCGTCTCGATAGACACTGAAACTTGGCATATGCAGACCATAAGCGATGATATGCGCATCCGGCATCTGCCGGGCAATCTCAGCGGCCTGTTTGATCGGACGCTGTTGCAGGTCAGCCATCAGGTGAATGAAGCAGCCAAACATAAATAACGTCTGAGCAAAGCCGATCGCTACAATTTTACCGCTGTTGGACCATTTTGGCGTAACCGCCAGCCAGACAGTGATAATCAGCGCAGCAACGCTACCAACATAGTACTGCCAGCTGATCACATCCCACACCTGAGCCAGCATCTGCTGATCATAGAGCTTGCGGGTATTGGCTGAGGCATAATCCAGCAACCACGGCAACGCGACCATCAGTCCGAAAAACAGCACCGGCAGAATATAGATCAGACGACTGGCAAACAGCTGCTCACGGTAGCGGGCAAACAGCAGCAGAATACCGGTGATGCCATATACCACATAGTGGGGCAGCTGGGTGCCGGAGAAAGAGACCAGTGTAAACACCACGGCCAGCCAGATCAGCAGATACAGAGCCAACGGCTCACGGAAGTAGCTACGGACATTTTTCAGCAAGCTGAACAGAGCTCCACTGAAAGGCAACAGAACCAACGGCAGTGCGACAACATAGTAGAACAGATTACCGCCGTGCCCCTCCCGGGTAGAACTGAAGCGCTCCAGGTTATGTTCCAGCAGGAAGCCTCTGAAGAACCCGATCCCCTGATCCTCATAGACCAGATACAACCACGGGGTAAGAATCACCAGCAGCAGAATCCAGCCCGGAATATAGAAAATAGCCTTCAGCCAGCGCTGCCAGTGTCCCTGCCATACAAAGAAGATACCGCTCACCAGCAGTGGAATCAGCACGGCAACTGGGCCTTTGGTTAGCAGGCCAAGAGCCATCCAGAGGTATACCCGGAACAACAGTGTACGGCGCTGATCCTGCCAGTAACGCCAGATATCCAGCACGGTCAGGGTAATAAACAGATTCAGCCAGGCATCGGCAATGGCGGCCTTCCCGATAATGCCGATCCACAGGGTATTCGCCATGATCAGGACAATAAACATTGCACTGGCTCGATCCCACTGCTGGCGGGCAAAGCTATAGCAGGCTAGCAACCAGAAGGTCGCGGCAATCGCTGACGGTAGGCGGAGTGAGAACTCACTCAGATCAAACAGAGAGACACTGAGCGCCTGAAACCAGTAGCTCAGAATCGGTTTATCATAACGGGGTTCGCCATCGAGGTAGGTCGCCGCAAAATTGCTGTTCGCCAGCATTTCGCGCGTCGCCTCAGAGAATGCACCCTCATCCAGGTCAAAAAGCGGGAAGCCCCAGATATTCCAGAAAAACGCGAAGAAAATGGCGGCCAGCAGCAAGCCGGCCTCGGCATACTTACTGCGGAGCAGTGTTGCTGTCATGCGCGTCAGTCTCTTCAGCTGGAATAACCGGTTCATTCTGGAACCAGTGATCGTCATCTTCACCAGTCATCTCTTTGCGCAGGGTATAACCGCGGTTGTTACTGGTTTCGAAGAACACCCGTGACAACACCTCAGCCAGCACCCCGGTGGTGATGAACTGCAACGATACAACTAACAGGAATATCCCCACCAGAAACAACGGTCGGCTGCCAATGTCCTCACCGAGCACAAACTTGACCGCCATCAGCCAGCTCATGATCAGGCCACCCAGAACACCCATACCCATGCCCAGATAACCGAAGAAGTGTCCCGGACGGGTACGGAACTTCAGGAAGAAGAACACTACCAGCAGGTCCAGAATAACCCGGAAGGTACGGGACAGGCCGTATTTTGACTCGCCAAACTGACGGGCATGGTGATCAACAATCGTCTCACCAATGCGGTCTGGCTTGGTGACAGACGCCACCCAGACCGGAATAAAGCGATGCATCTCACCAAACAGGCGAATCTGCTTCAGCACACTGGCACGGTACACTTTCAGG
The DNA here is from genome assembly GCA_025800245.1 of Amphritea sp. Classification (GTDB taxonomy): domain Bacteria; phylum Pseudomonadota; class Gammaproteobacteria; order Pseudomonadales; family Balneatricaceae; genus Amphritea. The sequence continues at coordinate 3,658 of JAOXSA010000342.1, forward strand.
CTACAGCCATAGTCATGAAGTTTTACACCGGTTACCTTTGCAATCAGCTTATTGGCCTGACGGGAAAAGAACTTCCGGGTCGACTCATCTTCACGCTTCTTACGCCAACCCTGCAACATATCCAGATCACGCTCATACATCTCATCGATCATACGCATGATATCTTTCGGATCGTTCTGCAGATCGCCATCCATAGTCACAATAATTTCACCGCGTGCCGCATCAATACCGGCCTGCATCGCCGCTGTCTGACCAAAGTTGCGCTGCAGCTCAACAATACGCAGATGGCTACCCCACTTTTCCTGCGCCTGCTTCAGCGTCTTAACCGTGCTGTCAGGACTGCCATCATCGACACAGATCAGCTCCCACTTACCTTCATAAGTGTCCAGCGCCTCATGTACCCGCTCCACCAGCGGAAACACGTTTTCCTCTTCTTTATACAGGGGTACAACGATCGATAATGACTTCATAGGATTCTTTGAAAACAGGGAGATAGGATAAAAGCGGACTCTATCACAACGGGCCTCTTATATGAAGAAAAAGCCCTGCCAGCGCCCGCGCTACGGCGACTGTCAGCTCACCGGGACCGCTCTGGGAGACAGCTTTGCAATCAGCCAGCCAAGCCCCCAGGCAACAAACGACATCAGCAGCAGGAACAGGTGCAACTGCACCGCCACTGTCAGCAACGCGGTGGTATCGGTACCATAGAGTTTACCAGCCAGTACAAACGCCGCTTCAAATGTGCCAGAACCCGCCACACCATGTATCGGCAGGATCGAGGACAAATCGGCAATCGCCACACTGGTGACCGCCTGCGCCAGGGTAAGTTCCGACAATTGCAGCACAACCCCCAGAAACGCCAGCAGTTTAGTCATCCAGATTGCATAGGTGGTGATAACAATGGCTGAGAAATGGTGCCCGCGCGTTGGCAAAGCTTCGATCGCATCCGCCAGTTTCAGCAGTTTGCTGTGACTGAAACAACAGAGCAGCTTAACGCCAAGCCCTTTAGCCCGGTCAAACAACCACAACCCCAGCATAACCAGCAGTGCGAAACCCAGTGCTGCAGGTATCGAGTACTGCCAGATAATCAGCACTGCGGCGATGGACAACAGCGCGACAAGATCCAGTAGCCGGTATAGCAGCAGATGCGAACCTGACTCCAGCAGACCAATACTGAAATGGCGCTTAATCAGGACCGGAAAGGCCACCTCACCGGTACGCATCGGCAACAGGTTATTCAGCAGGTTATGACTGGTACTGAGGTAGAACATGTCACTGAAACGGTTCAACGGCAGCTCAAAACTGATTTTGATCCGCACCGCACGCAGCACATTGCTGGCCAGAGACAGCACTACTAACAACGCCAGTGTCAGTGGTGCAAACCCTTCCCAGGAGGTCAGCAGCTTGATCCAGCCAATCTGGGTCTCAACCACCACCAGAGTGATCACCAGAATCAGCAGAGAGATGCCGGTTTTAAGCAGGTTCTTTTTCATCAGCAGTCTTTTCTGTCCCAGACATCCATGGCCGGTTGATCAGCTAACGGACTCACCTTTAGCCTGCAGATCGGCGTGGTAGGAAGACCGCACCAACGGACCACTGGCAGCCTGAGAGAAGCCCAGCTCTTTAGCGATCGCGGCATACTCATCAAACTCTTCCGGAGTAACATAGCGATCTACCGGCAGATGGTTACGGCTCGGCTGCAGATACTGACCAATGGTCAGCATATCCACATCATGGGCACGCAGATCTTTCAGAACCTGAATGATCTCCTCTTTGGTCTCACCCAGCCCGACCATCAAGCCGGATTTAGTGCGAACCTCAGGACGACGCTGCTTATACTGCTGCAGCAGTTTCAATGACCATTCGTAATCCGCTCCCGGACGTACCTGACGATACAGACGCGGCACGGTTTCCATATTGTGGTTGAAAACATCCGGTGGAGTCTGCTCCAGAACATCCAGCGCAACATCCATACGGCCACGGAAATCCGGCACCAGAGTCTCTACCTGAATGGTTGGTATCGCTTTACGGGTTTCCGTAATACAGCGGGCAAAGTGCTCTGCACCGCCATCACGCAGGTCATCCCGGTCTACCGAGGTGATAACCACATAGCGCAGTCCCATATCCGCGATCGCTTCAGCCAGTTCCTTCGGCTCATTCTCTGGCAACGGTTTTGGACGACCGTGAGCCACGTCACAGAACGGACACCGACGGGTACAGATATCGCCCATAATCATAAAGGTGGCGGTACCGTGGCTGAAGCACTCACCCAGATTCGGACAGCTGGCCTCTTCACAAACAGATGCCAGCTTGTGGCGGCGTAGCTGTTTTTTAATACTCTGCACTTTCTGGGTAGTGCCCATCTTCACCCGCAGCCACTCAGGCTTACGCTGAATCTGTTCACGCTCTGTTGGAATAACCTTAACCGGAATCCGGGCAACTTTTTCAGCGCCTCTCAGTTTAACTCCGGCCTCAGCACGTTGGGGCTTTGCACTTTTTTCAGACATCTGTTTCTTCCAGCGAGTTATAACGGCGTTGCCCGGTGTACCCGAGTCTTTTTACCAGTATTTCTTTCAGTGTTTCTTTCACGGTATCGCGGTCAATATTGTCGACCAGGTTGATCAGACGCGTTACTGCCATCCCGGAATAGCCACAGGGATTAATACGACTAAACGGTTCCAGATCCATATCCAGATTGAATGCCAGACCGTGGAATGAACAACCTCGTCGTACCCGTAAACCCAGGGAACATATTTTAGCACCGTCCACATAAACACCGGGCGCATCATCGCGGGCATAGGCCTCGACACCGTACTGTTGCAGCAATTCGACGATACTCTGCTCCATCCGCGCCACCAGTTCACGAACGCCAAACTTTTTGCGACGCAGGTTCAGCAACAGATAGACCACCAGTTGACCGGGACCGTGATAAGTTACCTGACCACCACGATCAACAGGGATAACCGGTATATCACCGGCCGCCAGTACATGCTCTTCTTTACCGGCATGTCCCTGCGTAAACACAGGTTCATGCTCCAGCAGCCAGATCTCGTCGACGGTTTCCGGTTGCCGGTCAGCAGTAAAAGTCTGCATCGCTTCCCAGGTAGGCAGATACTCCACCACCCCCAGGTCACGGATAATGATCTGTTCTGCGTGCTCCATCAGATCACCATCTGCACACGACCACTATCCTTCAGGTCCTTGTGCAGAGCTTCCAGCTGTTCTACGCCTGTTGCGGTGATTTTCATACGAATCGAAGCGAAAGTACCTTTGCTGCTGCCCTGCTCTTCCACCTTGGAAATATCCAGATCCGGCGCATGGCGAAGGACAATATTGATCACTAGCTCTTTGAAATCCGGGCCGTCACGACCAATGACCTTGATCGGATAGTCCGCACATGGGAATTCAATTTTCGGTGCTTCTTGTTCTGTATTTTCTGTCATTCTTTAACCTGATTAACCTTTCATCAGCTGCTGCTGATAGTGGGTAAAAAGTTCAAACATCCGGGCCCACAATGGCCCCTTTCTGCCATCAGCGATGGCTCTGTCATCAATTTTAAGAACCGGCACAACCCCCCGGGTTGAGCTGGAAATCCATACTTCATCGGCATCAACCAGGCGGTCATAATCGATATCCACTTCTTGGGTCGGAATACCACTTTCCGCCGCCAGCTCAAGGATCAGCTGACGCGTCGTGCCGCCAAGGATTTCAGAACTGCGCTTAGGGGTGTAAATGACACCCTTATCGACTACAAACAGATTGCATGAAGCGCCTTCGGTCAGAAACCCATCCCGAATCATCAGAGCCTCATCAACGCCCATCTGACGTGCCTGTTGCAACACCAGAATATTAGGCAGCAGTCCGGTTGATTTAATGTCGCAGCGATGCCAGCGCAGATCTGCGGTCACCATGGCCGTAATGCCCTGCACAGCGTCTGCACCATCCTGATAGATATCGCGAATTGCCCGGCAACAGGCAAAAACCGTGGGCGACATGCTGTCATCATAGTTATGATTCCGATACTCAGCGGCACCGCGGGTAATCTGCAGATAAACAGATACATTACCGCCGCCATTGCGCCGTACCAGCTCATGCAGCAGTGCCGACCAGTCTTCTTCAAGGTTTATCTGAATCGCCCTGAGACTGTACGCCAGACGATGCAGATGCTCATCCAGCCGGAACCCGCGCCCCTGATAGAAAGGTATTACTTCATAAACACTGTCACCGAACAGGAAACCTCGGTCAAACACCGACACTTTCGCGTCCGCGGCATCGATAAACTCACCGTTCAGATAAACCGTTTCCATATTCTTTAACGACAGATGCCCGAAACAGTGTCCGGGCATCCATTCCTCTATGTTATTACGTCTGTCAGTTGATCAGATTATAGAAGAACAGGGCAATAGCATCCCAGATACGCTGTAGCAGACCTGCTTCATTAACAGATTCCAGCGCGACTACCGGTGCTTCAGCCACCACCTCGTTGTTCAGCATCACTTTAACCGAACCAAATTGCTGGCCTTTATTCACCGGCGCTTTGATCACTTTATCCAGATCCAGCACCGCCTGCAGCTGTTCACTCTGTCCCCGGGGGATAGTGATCGCCAGCGCTTCGGTCAGACCCAGCTTCAGCTGATCAGTTTCACCAGCCCAGACCTTGGTTGTTTCCAGAACCTGATTCGCGTCATATAGCTTGTGTGTGCGGAAATAGCGGAATGCGTAAGCCAGTAGCTTCTGGCTTTCCTGAGCCCGAGCCTCTTCACTGTTGGTGCCCATCACAACAGTGATCAGACGCATACCATCACGCTTGGCAGACGCCACCAGACAGTATCCGGCCGCATCAGTATGGCCTGTTTTCAGACCATCAACGGAATTATCGCGCCATAACAGCTTATTACGGTTAGGCTGGCGGATTTTGTTGTAAGTAAAATACTTCTCAGAGTAAACGCCGTAGTGCTCCGGATAATCATTAATGATTGAGCGGGCCAGCAACGCCATGTCATAGGCTGAGGAGAAATGATCTTCCGCTGGCAGACCGGTGGCATTCATAAACTGAGTGTTCTCCATTCCCAGACGGGTGGCATGCTGATTCATCAGATCAGCAAACGCAGCCTCACTGCCAGCAATGTATTCAGCGACTGCAACACTGGCATCATTACCCGACTGAATGATGATCCCTTTCATCAGATCACTCAGCAAAACCTGAGTACCCTCTTTGATGAACATCCGGGATCCAGGCGCACGCCAGGCCTTAACAGAAACCGGCACCAGATCGGTTTTACTGACATTCCCCTTGCTCAATTCAGCCTCAAGAATATAGCTGGTCATCATTTTAGTCAGACTGGCAGGCGGGAAACGCTCATGCTCGCGGTCAGACATAATGACTTTGCCAGTATCCGCATCCATCACCATATAGGCGCGGGCCGCAATCTGAGGAGGAGCAGGAATAATCGTAGCGGCCTGAGCCGGGGCTACCACTACAACCAGTAGCAACAGGGTACGGACAATGAAGTTCTTGATCATGATTTGCAGTTCTTAATAATGTACGTGGGTCTTAAAGTCAGGGGACGACTCTTTCCGGTATCAGCCATCTGACTAACGCTCCTGCTGTGACCCGTATTTCTCTGACAAGTTCTTATAAACAGCTCTTACAAACAACTGTTCGAACCTGCACGTATTTAAGCCGGTTATTCTACCAGATGCGGACGCAGATAACCTGCCGCTTCGATTCTGGATACCAACTCAGCCAGATTAGCATTTAACTGTACCGGCCCCACCTGAACCCGATACAGGGTTCGGTCCTGCCGTTGCAACGGCACAATACGGACCTGATACCCGGGTAGCAGTCCCTCCAGATGCCGACGTGCTTCATCAGCTGTCGCCTGCAGACTGAAGGCCCCGACCTGAAGATAACGACCAGCCCCCGCAACAACCTGCGGCACAGGTGCCGGTGCACTGGCAATTGCCCGGACCTGCTCACTGCTACCGTTCCAGCTACGGGCATCAATCGCCTCCACCTCTACCCGGGCAGTGCCACTGCCCAGCATATCCAGTTTCGACGCGGCCGCATAAGAGAGGTCGATAATACGACCGCCATGGAAAGGCCCCCGGTCATTGACCCGGACAATCACTTTGCGGCCATTGGCAAGATTAGTAACCTGAACGTAAGCTGGCAGTGGCAACGACTTATGCGCTGCACTCATAGCGTACATGTTGTAAACCTCGCCGTTAGAGGTCTTATGACCATGAAACTTCTTGCCGTACCAGGACGCCACCCCACGCTCTTTGTAGCCAATCGCAGAAGGCATCACATAGTAAGTTTTACCCAGAACCGTATAGGGGCTTTTATTGCCACCCCGGCTTTTGGACTCTACCCGCGGTACCGCATCCGGCACCCGGGACACATCCACAGCCTGAGCCGGGCCATGATCCTGCTGAATTGCATAGCGACCACCGCCACCACCGGTAGAACAACCCACCAGTGTTGCCAGCATCGAGAGAGCAAACAGTTTCAGGATCAGTTTCATAGCGTTAACCTGCTTTTGCGTTACGTTTTTCCGCGACCGCCTGACTCAGTTCATAAACGGCCATGGCGTATAAACGGCTGTGATTATAACGGGTAATTACATAAAAATTATGCAGTCCGAACCAGTACTGGAACTCACCCTTGGTTTCCAGGCGCATCAGTGTTGCCGGATTATCACCGGCCAGATCGCGGCGGGTCTGAATACCTCGCTCTGCCCACTGCGCAAGCGTCAGTTCAGGCTTCAGGCCTTTGTTAATCCACTCATCTTTTGCCATCTGGGTCATCACTACATTACTGCGGACCGGCGCTCCGGCTTTCCAGTGATGCGCTTTAAAGTAATTGGCCACACTGCCAATAGCATCCACCGGGTTGTTCCAGATATCTTTCTTACCATCACCATCAAAGTCGACGGCAAAATTACGGAAACTGCTCGGGATAAACTGGCCGAACCCCATTGCACCGGCATAGGATCCCTTCAGAGAAAACGGCTCAACCTTCTCATCACGAATCAGGTAGAAATACTCTTTCAGCTGACCCTGAAAGAATTTACCCCGTTTCGGGTAATCAAAACCCAGTGTCGACAGCGCATCGACAACCCGGTAGCTCCCCATATTACGACCATAGCGGGTTTCTACACCGATAATCGCGACAATAATCTCCGCCGGAACACCGTACTCTTTTTCAGCCCGGGCCAGGGTATCAGCATGCTCATTCCAGAAGCTGACACCCTGATTAATGCGTTTCTGCTTCAGAAAGATATTGCGGTATTCGCCCCAGGTAAGACGCTTTTCAGCAGGCCGGGAGATCGCCTTCAGAATACTGTCTTTGCGCTCAGCCTTAAGCAGCACATCCCGGATTTCCTGGCGATCAAATCCTTCACTCACCAGCTGATCAATAAATGGCTGCGCCACCGGATGGTCTGCATAGCCATGCGCCTGAACCATAGAAGGCATTGCTACTGCTGCGCTGAGTAGGCAACCACCAATAATCTGTGTCAACTTTGTTCTTAACATTTCACCCTACCTTTAAGGCTATTCCCGCCTCAATTCCCTGCCTGAAAGCAGGGATAATACAATCCCTAAATGAACACCGACTGTACCACATCAGATTCTTTCTGATCCGTTTCTGCGGCAAAAATTCCGTCAGTGGGTGATCATCTGTTTATGTGCCTGCACCGACATCAGCAATCCGAATCCGGCCATCAGTGTCACGATCGACGTGCCGCCATAACTGACCAATGGCAATGGCACCCCAACCACCGGCAACAACCCACTTACCATACCGATATTCACAAAAATATAAACGAAGAATGTCAGTGTAATACTGCCAGCAACCAGACGACCAAAGCTGTCCTGAGCATTGATCGCAATAATCAGTCCACGGGCGATAATCAGCAGATAGATAGCTAGCAGAATCAGCACCCCGATCATGCCCATCTCTTCTGCTAATACCGCAATAATAAAGTCTGTATGGCTTTCCGGCAGGAAGTCCAGTTGCGACTGAGTGCCCTGCATCCATCCCTTCCCATCCAGACCACCAGAACCAATTGCAGCCTTCGACTGAATAATGTTCCAGCCGGAACCTAATGGGTCACTTTCCGGATCAAGAAAGGTCAGCACCCGTTGCTTCTGATAGTCTTTCATGACCATCCACAGGCCGGGCAATCCAGCCGCAGCAACGGCCAGCGCACCGAAGATATAACGCCAATAAATGCCGGACAACAGCAATACGAACACACCGGAAGCACCGATAAGCAGCGAGGTTCCCAGATCCGGCTGCTTCATAATCATCACCACCGGCACAAAGATCAGCACCAGTGAAATAGCAATATGTTTAAAGCCCGGCGGTAGCGGCCGGTAAGCCAGATAACAGGCGATCATCAGCGGTAGCACCAGTTTGACGATCTCCGAAGGCTGAAAACGGAATCCGGGTAAGGCGATCCAGCGCTGCGCCCCTTTCGCCCCGACCCCAACCAGCAGTACTGCCAGCAATAAGCCCAGCGCAATTACATACACAGCCGGAGCCCAGCGGGCATAAAACCGGGGCCGGAACTGGGCCAGGATAATCATTGCAAATAAGCCTGCCCCCATACGTACCGCTTGCCGGGTGACATAGCCCATATCACCACCGGATGCGCTGTACAGTATCAACAGACCGTAGCCACAAAGAATCAGAATAAACAGCAGCAACCAGGCATCAAGGTGGGTGTAGGACCATAGCCCCCGACGGCGCGCAAGGTGTGGTTGAGCATCCGGCATACTGCGCTGAAAGTCTCTCATCAGAGTGCCTCCTGCTGCAGAGCAATATCCTCTGCCTTGAGCGCATTGAATGCATCTATTACCTTACGGGCGACCGGCGCTGCAGTGGTGGAACCGCCACCACCGTTCTCAACGATTACTGCCACCGCTATCTCCGGCTTATCCGCCGGTGCAAAAGCGATAAACAAGGCATGGTCACGATGCCGCTCATCCAGCTTTTCAGCATCATAAACTTCATCCTGTTTAATACCGACCACCTGTGCAGTACCGGTTTTACCGGCAATCTGAAAATCTATCCCTTCACCGATCTTACGGGCTGTGCCCCGTGGCCCATGGACCACATCGATCATCGCATCAATAATCGTCTGCCAGTATTCATCGTTATTGAGTTTAATATTGGGCAGCACGGCCCCGGTCCCTTCAAGACCACTGATATCAACCACTGAGTCCTCACTGTAGCCGCTGACATCGCTCTCTTCCCTGGATATTACGCCCTTCAGCATCCGCGGCTGTTTCCATACACCACGGTTTGCCGTTACCGCCGAAGCGGTCGCCAGTTGCAATGGCGTCGCCAGCATCCAACCCTGACCAATACTCAGGTTAAGCGAATCCCCCGGGTACCAGGAGCCTCTTCCGGTACGCTTTTTCCATTCGCGGGACGGCAGAATACCCGGCAGAGCTTCCGGTAGATCCAGACTGGTTACCTGACCAAAGCCGAACTTGCCGAGATAGTCCGACATGATGTCGACTCCGGTCCGATTAGCAACATCATAAAACCAGACATCACAGGACTGATAGATCGCCATATCCAGCCCTACTTTGCCATGACCACCACGCTTCCAGTCCCGGTAACGACGGCCGCCGCGGGTCAGGGTATAAAAACCCGGATCATTAACCGTGTGTGACGGACTGATCACACCACTGTCGATCACTCCCATCGCAACCATCGGTTTAATCGTTGAACCCGGCGGGTACTGACCACGCAACGCCCGGTTAAACAACGGCAGGTCCGGTGACTCTCGCAGGGCTTTATAATCCTTACTACTGATCCCGGTCACGAACATATTCGGGTCATAGCCAGGATTACTGACCAGCGCCATAATGCCGCCATTGTTAGGATCAATCGCAACGACAGCTGCACGACGCTCAGAGACCAGCTGTTCAGCAGCCTGTTGCAGACGAATATCGAGGTGCAGAACGATATCTTTACCCGGCACAGGGTCCGTACGTTCCAGTACCCGCATAACCCGGCCACGGGCGTTGGTTTCTACCTTCTGGTAACCAACCTCACCATGCAACAGGTCTTCGTAGAAACGCTCTATACCCAGTTTCCCGATATAGTGGGTAGCACTGTAGTTTTTCGGATCAACCCGCTTCAGCTCTTTCTCGTTGATCCGCCCGACATAACCGAGTGCGTGCACCAGGCTGGCACCATAGGGATAGTAACGAATCAGGTCCGCTTCAACCTGCACGCCGGGCAAACGCTGATAATTCACCGCAATGCTGGCGATCTCTTCATCAGTCAGACGGAAGCGTAACGGAACGGTTTCATAGGGGCGACGGCGCTGCTTAAGTCTCTTACGGAACGATTTAAGTTCACGCTCAGTCACCGGAATCAGCTTCTGCAGCTCGGCCAGGGTTGCCTCAACGTCTTTGACCTCTTCCTTGAGCAACGTAACACTGTAACTGGGCCGGTTATCCGCCAGTAGGATACCGTTACGGTCATAGATCAGACCGCGGGTCGGCCCCACCGGTTTAAGCTGTACCCGGTTATCATCAGACAGGGCGGTCAGGTGATCATGCTGGACCACCTGCAGATAGTAGAGACGACTGAGCAACAGCACCATCATCAGCAAAACGATGACAAACGCGATCGAAGCCCGGGAAAAGAAAACTTTTCCCTCTCTGGAGTGGTCCTTCAGGCTGTCAAATGCGGGCATTACAATTCCGGTTGTTGCTCGTTACTTATGATAGGGATGACCCTGCAGGATGCTCCAGGCACGGTACAATTGCTCAGCCAGGATAATACGCACCAGCGGATGCGGCAGCGTCAGACCGGAGAGTGACCACTTCTGATCAGCAATGGCGACACACTCCGGTGCCAGTCCATCCGGACCACCCACCAGCAAGGAGACATTCTGCCCCGACATCTGCCAGTTTTCCGCTTGCTGCGCCAGTTGCTCAGTACTCCAGTTCTTACCGCCAACTTCCAGCGCAATCACCCGATCACCCTTAGGAATGGCCGCCAGCATCTGCTCACCTTCCTGCTTCTTAGCCCGGGCCAGATCGGCCCCTTTACCGCGATGCCCCAGAGGGATTTCAACAATTTCCAGGGCAAACTCGTGCGGCAGACGCTTGATATATTCATTGCAGCCTTCGGTTACCCAGCCGGGCATCCTGGTGCCGACTGCAATCAGGCGAATTTTCATTGACCGGTTCTCAATGCAGGTAAACGGTTAAGCTTCGTCTTCGTCAAAGCCCCACAGGCGCTCAAGGTCATAGAAGCTACGGGCATCCGGCATCATGATATGCACTACCAGATCACCCAGATCCACCAGTACCCACTCACCGGTGTCCTGACCTTCAATACCCAGCGGAATCAGACCGCTGTGCTTCACCTCTTCCTGTACATGCTGGCCTATAGACGCCACATGCCGTTTGGAAGTTCCGCTGGCAATGATCATTCGATCAGTTACCGTCGATTTTTCAGTCACGTCCAGCTCGACAACATCTTTTGCCTTCATATCGTCGAGTGCGTTGCGCACAACGCTGATCATCTGATCCATTTCCATCAGTAATTATTTACCTTCATCAGTGTTAACAAAGCCGTACAGCTTTTGTTGTTGTATATAGTTCCAGACCGCATCCGGAATCAGATAGCGGGGAGAGTGTTGTTGCGCCACCAGATCCCTGATCTGCGTAGCGGATATGCCCAACGGGGTCAGTTCATGAAAAATCACACAACCGGCGGATTTCTGCAGCAGTTTATTTTTATCGGTTACCTCATGGGTCCGACTGATCTGCTGCATGATTTCGCAAGGCTGATAGACCCAGCCAGGTCGCTTAACCACCACAATGTGGCACAGCTGCAACAGAGACTGCCAACGGTCCCAGTGGGGTAACGACAGGTAGGCATCCATACCCAGTACCATACAGATCGGTGTTTCATCACCCACCTGATGGCGGTAATTTTCCAGCGTCAGTACCGTATAGGAATCCCGGTCCGACAGCACTTCACAGTCATCAGCATACAATGCCGGCTCCTGAGCCACTGCCAGACGGACCATTTCCAGTCGCTGGGCACCGGTGCGCTCAGGTTGTTTACGGTGCACAGGCACTTTGGAAGGCAGCAGAGCCACCTGGTCTACGCCGAGCCACTGCTTAATCTCAAGCGCCGTACGCAGATGTCCGTTATGGATGGGATCAAAGGTCCCACCCATAAAGACCACGGGGCTATTAGTCATTGAAGCTGCTCGTCAGGGTTATTGGCGAATATGGCCATCACCCAGTACAACATATTTCTGCGAAGTCAGACCTTCCAGGCCAACCGGGCCACGGGCATGAATTTTATCGGTTGAAATACCGATCTCAGCGCCCAGACCATACTCGAAACCGTCTGCGAAACGGGTAGATGCGTTGACCATTACCGAGCTGGAATCTACCTCGCGCAGGAAGGCCCGCGACTTGGTGTAATTTTCAGTAATGATGGCATCGGTATGGTGAGATCCATACTGGTTGATATGGCGAATCGCTTCATCCATATCCGCCACCAGTTTAATCGCCAGAATCGGCGCAAGGTATTCTGTGCTCCAGTCTTCTTCGGTCGCTTCAACCGCCTGTGGCAGCAACTCACGGGTTTTCGCACAGCCACGCAGCTCGACACCGATTGCACCATAGCGATCAGCCAGTTCCGGCAGAATATCCGCCGCACAGGCTTCGTGTACCAGCAGAGTTTCCATCGTGTTACAGGTGCCGTAACGGTGAGTTTTGGCATTGATCGCAATATTGATCGCCTTACCCTTATCCGCCTCTTCGTCGATATAGACGTGACAGATACCGTCCAGATGCTTAATCACCGTCACTTTGGCATCACGGCTGATTCGCTCAATCAGACCTTTACCGCCACGTGGAACGATCACATCAACATATTCCGGCATGGTAATCAGCTCACCCACCGCTTCACGGTCGGTGGTTTTCACAACCTGCACAGTATTTTCCGGCAAGCCCGCCGCTTTCAGGCCAGTCTGAATGCACTCAGCCACAGCCGCATTACTGTGAATCGCTTCAGAACCGCCGCGCAGAATAGTGGCGTTACCTGACTTCAGGCACAGACTCGCCGCTTCGACCGTTACGTTAGGACGGGACTCGTAGATAATGCCGATAACCCCCAGAGGCACGCGCATCTTTCCTACCTGGATACCACTGGGCAGATAGTTCATATCGGTGATTGCGCCAATCGGGTCGGGCAGACTGGCAACCTGGCGCAAACCTTCGATCATGGTATCGATCTGAGACTGTTTCAGCTCCAGTCTATCCAGCATCGCATCATCAAGACCGTTCTGACGGCCCTGCTCAAGATCTTTAGCGTTGGCAGCAACCAGCGCATCGCGGGACGCATCGATCGCCTCCGCCATCGCCAGTAACGCTTTGTTTTTCACGCCGGTATCCGCTTTTGCAATGGAACGTGCCGCAACACGCGCCTGCTGACCCAGCTCTGCCATATATTCTTTAACGTTCATACCCAGTTTTACCTGCCCGTTGATCTGCCCGATTCTGTCCGTCCAGCGACGGTTAAGAACCGGATAGTATACCCTGACGCGGCAACAGGGTCATCGCAACGAACAAGATAAAGCGTAAAAAAGCCGTTTATCGGGGTAGGGGAATACTGCTATTATCTGCGGATTCGGGTGCGATTCAGTGTCCGGCTTCAGAAAAGCCAGCCATCTACCTGATACATAAGCATTTTTATCATAAACCTGTCTATAAAAACCGACAGTCAGGATACAGATAACCGGATATGGACCGACCGCAGCTCCCGCGCCTGAACACTCAGCCCCAGACCCGTCTGCTGCTGCTCGCTGCCTGCATGCTATTCGGCGGCCTACTGATCGCCAGTCTGTATCTGTCATTTGTCACTGGCCGTATCGCTGAACAACAGGTCCGGGATCAGGGACGCTTGCTCGGCCAGCAGACCGTCAACCTGTTACGTCCGGCACTACTTTCCGCCGACCCGGTCAGCCTGAACTTTGTCCTTAATCAACAGTCGGGACATCCTTTTATCGAAGCGATCATCCTTAAAGACACCAAAGACCGTCTTCTGGGGCGCGCCGGTGAAACAACCCGTGACAATCTGATTCAGCAGGAAATTACCATCAGCCAGCAGGAACAACCGCTGGCCTACCTTGAGCTGCATCTGAATCCTGCTCCTTACCATTATCAACTCAACACCCTGATGATACAGGCGCTTATTCTGGCGCTGATTGTGATCATCGCCACCCTGCTGGCTCTGTGGCAGTGGCTGAAACGCACCGCTCTCAGCACCACAGAATCTGAACAGGATTCGGCCGCTAGCATTCCACCGGAGATCATTCCGGTGCTGACAGAAACAGAGCCCGAAGAGCCGGAATACAATGACGCCAACAGACAGGAAGACGACCTGCTGGTCGATCTTCTGAAACCTGCCGATGATGCACCGGAGATGCCGGAATTCGCACCTTTCAGCGACCATAAAGAGATCAGCATTCCGGTAGTTCCTACGGCAGAAGAGAAGAAACCGGTCATCGAAGAGATCAGCATCACGCCTAAACCAGCGGGCAAACCGGAATCGAAACTGAAGAATCCGCTGTTCGAAAATGATAAACACGAAGTACAGCTGGATCTTTACGCCTTCGAAAAGGAGCTGGAGCTGATTGTCGCCGCCGATCAGGCCGGTTATCTGCTTTACCTTGATCTGGCCTCGGGTCACTCTGACAACATCTCAGCCACAGAACTGGAGGAGATGCAGGAATATTATTCACGAATGCTGGATATGGTGATCGCCATCTATCAGGGCGAAGCTGCAAAAATCAGCAATGGTGATCTGCAACTGGCTTTCCTGAAGCCCCACAAAGATGATTCCCACGGGGTAAACGCGATCTGCGCCAGCCAGCTGTTTAACCGGCTCTACAAGCTGTTTAATCAGCAACGTATACGACAGATGAAACCAGTTCTGAATCTGCATATGGCGCTGGTACGGGGGCACCATAAAAAGCTGCCACGCCTGCAGGAAGAAGCTCGCTTCCTGACCCAGAGCACTGACAGCAATGAACTGATTACCCATACCGCGCTGAGTGAAGCACCGGACCTCAAAGTCAGCCTGCTGGCTGGCGCCGATATTCATCGTGCCGAAGAGGACAAAGTCCTGATTCATTCGGTGAATGATAATTATCAGATGCTGCTGGACAAGCAGGCCCGCCACCTGCTGAAAAAGCTCTTCCCCTGATCTGTACCTGAAAAACCTATACAGATTGTAAATACAGCCAACTTAAGTGTATCTGTACCGGTTTTATCGACAACGCTAGACTAAGCCCCTCTGTATCACTGTCCGGAGCTATCAGCGGATGCTAAGCGAAATTCTGTTACTGTTCTTTGCCGGCTTACTGGGCGGTATTCTTAACTCCATTGCCGGAGGTGGCAGCTTTATCACCTTCCCTGCTCTCTTGCTGGTCGGCGTTCCTCCGATCAGCGCTAATGCCACAAACACCTTTGCCTCATGCTCCGGTTATATCAGTGGCAGCTGGGCTTTCCGACATGAACTTAAGCAGATAAAAGACCAGCTCCCGCGGTTTATCCTGCTCAGCCTGACAGGCGGCATTGCCGGCGCATGGCTGCTATTGCAGACCCCTGAACAGGCTTTTGAAGCCGCGATTCCCTGGCTACTGCTGTTCGCCACGGTACTGTTTATCTTCGGTGGCCAACTGAATAATCTGCTTCGCAAGCACGGCTCACAGCATAAACATGCATCACTTGCAGCCAGTGCCGCGCTGGGAGTATTGCTACTGGGAGTGTGTTTGTACGGGGGGTTCTTTAATGCCGGGCTGGGGATTATTACCCTGAGCTACCTGGCACTGGCAGGCTATACCAATATCAACACCATGAACGGTCTCAAGCTATTGGTTTCCAGCTTTGTTTCAATCATCGCGATTGTGCTGTTTATTCACGATGGCGTGATCGCCTGGTATGAAGGCACGATAGTACTGCTGGGGACACTGAGCGGTGGTTATACTGCCGCCCATATGTCACGCAAGTTGCCCCAGCACTGGGTTCGTAACTTTGTTATCGTCGCCAGCATACTGATTACGCTGTACTTCTTCTATGACGTCTATCTCCGTTGATCTCAACCAGCCTGAGTCCGGAATATTCAGCTGCATAACAGCAGCGCACTGATCAGAAGAATCATACGATTTACCTCCCCAATCTGTCAGGCCAGTTTCGCCAGCGAGCGGATATAGGCGGAGAAGTCATCATAACCACCGATATGCTCATCACCGATAAAAATCTGTGGCACGGTTCGACGGGATGAACGACGAATCATCTCCTCGCGCTTACGGAAATTATTGTCGATAGAGTATTCGGTGTAGTTCCAGCCCAGCTGCTTTAACAATTTCTTCGCTGCATGGCAGTACGGGCAATAACCTTTGGTATAGACTTCGATCTTCTGCATGAGAGTGACTCCGATACATTAAAGGGTGTGACAGGCACGACGGCCTGCCACGATGCGATTTAAGAACTGGAGTGAGAACGCTCTCAGCTACCGATGTTATCCAGGTCGTACCATGGAGTCGGGTTGATCGGGCAACGGAAACGTACACCTTCTTCAGTCACAGTCACACGGGAAACGCGCTGTTCACCTGGCTCCAGCGGGAACATATCCAGACCCTCATGAGTCTTGAAGTTCTGAATCTGGAAACCGACCAGCTTGTCAGTTTTATTAGTCACGACAAACTCGTAAACACCCGCTTTCAGACCCGCAACAGTTTCATGGGCAGTGAAGTGACCGCCATACTGATCCAGATTGATAACAGTCACACCATCTTCACGGGTCTCAGGAGTCCCCGCCGCGGCGAAAGGTGAAGCAACCAGAGCTGCCAGCAGAACAAAGGCAGTCGTCAGACGTTTGAAAAAGCTCATTGTTTTTTCCTCATATCATTAAAGTGTTTGAACGGTGACCGACACCGCCTCAGGAACAACTACACTTTAAAACAACAATTCAGTACGAAATATGCTATAAAATCCAAAATAACTAACCAATCGTACAAATCAATGAAAGATGACGCATTAAGCCAGATTTTGAAATGGCTCCGGCTGAACGCTGAAATTTACGTTCATGCCGACTTTCAGGGGTGCTGGGCGGTGGATACCTCCGGTCAGCGCCATGTCCCCTTTCACCTGATAAACAGCGGCCGTAGCTGGCTGCATCTGCCAGGTAAAGAGCCACAACTGCTGTCCGCCGGTGATCTGGTGATATTCCCCCGGGACGCTCAGCACTTCCTCAGCAGTGAAGAAGAGACCCCGTCCATAGAACTGGTCGATGAAACGCTGGAGCAACTCGGACAACCCGGGAATGAAACAGGCCCTGTTACAGGACTGACCTGCGGTTATTTTGAGTTTGAAAATAAAGCCGCCTGGCCGCTACTGGATAGCCTGCCAGATGTGATCGTACTGGAACTGAGCGATACCAGCCGGATGGGCAATACCCGTACCCTGCTGCACCTGATCATCGCCGAACTAGAAGAGAATGATCCGGGTACCCGTGTTGCCGTTAACCATCTGACCCACGCACTGTTTATCCATATCCTGCGCAGTCAGATCAGCAAAGGCATAGATCAAGGCGTACTGGCTGCGCTGTTCCATCCTCGTATTGGTCAGATCCTGAATCAGATCCACAGTCATCCGGAACAGGACTGGACACTGGACTCCATGGCCCGACAAGCCGGAATGAGCCGTACCGCTTTCAGCGAGCAGTTTCGCGAACTGACCGGCCAGACCGCTATGCGCTATCTGTCCGAATGGCGCATGCTGCAGGCTGCCGAACTGCTTCGCACTACAGAACAGCCCATCATCTCGATTGCCGAGCAATGCGGCTATCATTCAGAGATAGCGTTTCGCAAAGCCTTTAAGAGTATTACCGGAGAAACGCCAGGGGCGGTGAGGAAAAAAGCATAGGCGAGTGGCGAGTGGCGAGTGGCGAGTGGCGAGTGGCGAGTGGCGAGTGGCGAGAAAAAGCATACACTTGCATAAGCACTTACATAAGAACAGACAGTGATTTAAAGAGCACCGTGCATGAATAAATTCAATCGGCTGATACTGTTAATTGTTATTGCGGTGAGCGCTGCATTTATTCTGCCCCGACAAGCGCCGGTTGCACCTGATGCATCGCCACAGACCACCGATACCCGTCTGCTGCAGGCCTTCAATGAACTGGAAAGTGACCTGCAGATTGAGGGCAGCGCCCGTATTAAGAAAATACTCCCTGATGACAATAAGGGTAGCCGCCATCAGCGGTTTCTCATTCAGCTAAGCCACGGCCAGACAATTCTTATTGCCCATAATATCGATCTGGCTCCCAGAGTACCGGATCTGAAAACCGGTGAGACTATTCGCTTTTACGGTGAATACGAATGGAACAATCAGGGTGGTGTGATTCACTGGACCCATAAAGACCCAGGGGAAAAGCATCCCCACGGCTGGTTGGAGTATAGGGGGTTGAGATACTGGTAAGGCTTTAAAGGCCTTATCAGTATCTATGGCTAGACCGGCTGGCACAGCTAGCCTTGCTCGACCGCATTGCAAAGCAATGCTTGCTAGTAGCTCGAAGAGCCAGCAAAACCAACGGAAGGTTTTATATGCCGATGAACTACCAAAAAGCATCTAGGCCAAGTATTCAATATCTTTCATCTCGCTCAACTCA
>JAOXSA010000346.1 GCA_025800245.1 Amphritea sp.
GTATACTTTTCATGGTGGACTCCTTCGGTTCGACTGATTATTCACCTTTCAATGTGGCACAAGGTGCCGGGGTTGAGGGAGTCCATCCCATTTCCCTAAATTCCTTGATGTATGCCTGAAGACAATCCCCCTTCAGCAGAGTAGAATGCGGCAACGCAGAAAATAGGCTCACAGGTTCCCCATGACTGACCAGAAAGACAATCAGGACAAAACACACTTCGGCTACGAGCAGGTCAAGGTTGAAGATAAGCAGGCGAAAGTAGCGGATGTGTTCCACTCCGTCGCCAGCAAGTACGACGTGATGAATGACCTGATGTCCGGCGGTATTCACCGCATCTGGAAACGTCTGACCATCGAACAGAGCGGTGTACGCCGTGGCCACAAGGTACTGGATATCGCGGGTGGTACCGGCGATCTGACCATGCGCTTCTCCCGTCTGGTCGGTCCTGAAGGTAAAGTCGTACTGGCGGATATTAACGACTCGATGCTGAAAGTCGGTCGTGACCGTCTGCTGGATCGCGGTATCACCGGCAATGTGGAATTTGTTCAGGCCAATGCCGAAGCCCTGCCGTTCCCGGATAACACCTTTGACTGCATCACCATCGCCTTCGGCCTGCGTAACGTTACCCACAAGGACAACGCCCTCGCGTCCATGGCCCGGGTACTGAAACCCGGCGGTAAAGTGATGGTACTGGAGTTCTCAAAAACCGAGAATCCACTGCTGACCAAGGTCTATGACACCTACTCCTTCAGTCTGCTGCCTAAGATCGGTAAGCTAATTGCCGGTGATGAAGACAGCTATCGCTATCTGGCAGAGTCCATCCGTATGCATCCGGATCAGGAAACCCTGAAGCAGATGATGGAAGATGCCGGCCTGACGCAGTGTAAATACCAGAACATGACCGGCGGTATCGTCGCCCTGCATACCGGCATCAAACCTTAAGTACTGCAATAAACGGCTATTCAATCATGACTGTCGAAGCGATCAACGCCACCCTGCTGACAGTAGCAGAAGCGGCTACCAACAGAGTCCTGTTACTCAATCCGTTGATCGCAGAGCGGCTGACCGCGCTGGAAGGCAAAGTAATCGCCATCCAGCTAACCAGCCCACAGACTGAGCTTTCTATTCAGCCTGGTCCACAAGGACTGCAGATCGACATGATCGAACGGGACGATGCTGATGTAACTCTCAGTGGCGGTGCAACAGACTTCTTTAAACTACTCAGCGCCCGCGAAAGCAGCGATGCGATGTTTGGCAAGAGCATCAGTATTCGGGGTGACAGCGCACTGGCAACTCGCTTCAGTCAGATCCTGATCGATGCCGCACTGGACTGGGAAGGGCTATTGGCTGAGATCATGGGTGATCTGCCCGCGCATCAACTGGCCCGCTACCTGCGCTGGAAAGCAGGCTTCTACCTGAACCTGGGCAACAGCCTGATGCTCAATCTGGAAGAATATCTGAAGGAAGAGATCCGCCTGCTGCCAACTCGCCCTGAACTGGAACTGTTCAATAGTCAGGTGGATAACCTGCGCCGCGAAACCGAACGCAGCGCCGCCCGCATCGAAAGGCTGAAGCAAAAAATTAGTAGCTAGTGGCTAGTGGCTAGTGGCTAGTGGCTAGTGGCTAGTGGCTAGTGGCTAAACAACATTTGACTTAATCCTGAACCTCATTCAGCTTTTTCCAGCAAGCAACTCTGCTGCGTCCAGCTAGTCTCGTTCACGAGACGTTCAAGCCACGAATTCCATATCGGCACGAGGTCGTGCCTCACTACAAGTTACTGTATAAACCCCGTCATTAGTTTTTTTCTAGCAAGCTAAGCAGTGCTTAGCGTTCTAGCAAGTGACGAAGTCACGTTCTCGCCACTCGAAAGCATTGCTTGCAATGCGAGTCTGAAAGGCTTCGCCTTCCGTTCTAGCCACGGCTCTTAAAAACATTTAAAACGGCTTTACAACCACAAACACCAGAATCGGCACAAAAATCAGCAGCGGCAACTCATTGAAGAACCGGAAATAACGGCCAGTCTTATTAAGCAGCCCAGCCCGCAGTTGCTTAAGGTAGGCGTAGCACCAGAAATGAAAACCGATCAGCAAACCAACAAACAATAGCTTGGCGTGCAGCCAGCCACCGCTGAAACCGTAGCCCAGCCAGAGCCAGGTACCGAGGCCCAGGGTAAACAGTGCCATCAGGCTCATAAAGCCGAACAGTTTGCCGGCCATAATCTCCAGCCGCTGCACATCCTGTCCCGCTTCAGCACCTTCAACGTAATGCACAAAGATACGCGGCAGGTAAAAAATTCCCGCCATCCAGCTGGTCATCGCCAGAATATGAAAGGCTTTTATCCACAGCACAGTGGCAACTCCCTTTAACAGTTAATCAAACAGCCTGAGTCTCAACACTGATCAGCTCACTCAGTTCGACTCTGAGCTTATCTCCCGGCACCACAGATCCCACACCCGCCGGAGTGCCCGTCAGGACCACATCACCGGGTTCCAGCGTAAAGTAATGGCTCATGTAGGCGATCAGCGGGTAGACCTTATTCAGCATATGACTGCTGTTACCGTTCTGGCGTACTTCGCCATTTACCGTCAGACGAATCTGCTGATCCTGCAGATCTCCTGCCGCTTCAGGCTCAACAAACGCAGAGACAGGACAGGAACCATCAAACGCTTTAGCTTTTTCCCACGGGTGGCCACGCTCTTTCAGCTTGGTCTGCAGATCACGCAGGGTCAGATCCAGCGCCACTCCGACACCGACAATAGCGTCTTCTATCTCGTGCTTATTGGCGTTTTTCAGGCGTTGACCGATCAGCACCGCCATCTCCGTTTCAAAGTGGACAGTGCCGTAATCCATCGGCACTTCAAAAGGCTCATCCAGTGGTACCAGTGCCGGTGCCGGTTTCATAAACAGCATCGGAGTGGTGGGTACCGGATTATTCAGCTCAGCAGCATGATCAGCATAGTTCCGTCCGACACAAACCACTTTACCCACCGGCAGGTCTGCCCCGGTACCATCGATATACTGGTGTTTATACTGCATGTTCGCCTCCTGAGTTTTTTAGGGCCTGTTTACACTACTTTAATGAATACTGTTACGGCTGAAAAAGTGCCTATCAAGGCGCGAGAAGCGTAGTTTGGCTATTCCAAACAAGCGACGAGCAACGCCGAGAGGCGCCTTTTTCAGCCTTAACCCTGCGGGCTGGTGCTATTTTACCCCTTTACTGCGTTGAAACATGTTTGTTTAGAATCACTAAACGCCACATATTTCGCCTTGTTAAGGCGCAAAATAGTGCCAGCAGTAGTCATTAAAGTAGTGTAAGCAGGCCCGCGCCATGATCATACTCCTCCCCCCGGAGCAGCTCAATCGAACCGGTCGCGGATCAGACCTTTTGAGGGGCTCCCGGACATGACAACAGATCACTCTGTGTCTACTATAGCTCCCCTGAAATTAACCGTCTGGTCTCAGAATCACTAAGGCCAACAGAGGAGCACAACATGCTGACTGTAAATGAATATTTTGAAGGTGCCGTAAAATCAATCGGTTTCGAGAACGCTGAAGGTCGTGTGACTTCTGGCGTAATGGCTGCCGGTGACTATGAGTTCGGCACCTCTGAAAACGAGCTGATGAAAGTCGTCAGCGGTGAGCTGGTTGTTCAGCTGCCAGGCAGCGACGAGTGGCAGAGCTTCCCGGCCGGTAGCGCATTTAAAGTAGCCGCCAATCAGAAATTCCAGGTAAAAGTTGCCGCACCTGCAGCGTACCTGTGCTACTACGGCTAAACGCCACTCATGAATCCAAATCACTATAAAAAACAACAAAGTGATTTGGATTCATATTCAGTTGAGTAAAAATCCACCACATCCCCTGATCAGGCTCCCCCTTTTTACCTGACTCTGTGCTAATATACCGCGCTTTCTACTACAGGTAATCCGGTGATATCCCGCCACACACGGGCGTCATCATCTATATAAGAGTTTCATACAATGAGCCAAAATATCTCTCTGGATAAAAGCAAGATTAAAATTCTGCTGCTGGAGGGCGTGCACCAGTCTGCACTGGATACGCTGAATTCGCATGGTTACACCAATATCGAATACCTGACCGGCTCACTCCCGGAAGAGGAACTGCTGGAACGTGTTAAAGATGTTCACTTTATCGGCATCCGTTCCCGTACCCAACTGACCAAAGAGGTGTTCGCTGCCGCTGAACGTCTGGTTGCAGTGGGTTGCTTCTGCATCGGTACCAATCAGGTTGATCTGAATGCCGCTACCATGCACGGTGTTGCGGTATTTAACGCGCCATACTCCAATACCCGTTCGGTTGCTGAACTGGTACTGGCTGAAGCGATTCTGCTGCTGCGTGGTGTAGCAGAGAAGAACGCTAAGGCTCACCGTGGCGAGTGGCAGAAATCTGCGAAGAACTCCTACGAAATCCGAGGTAAGAAGCTGGGTATCGTCGGTTACGGTAGCATCGGCTCCCAGTTGAGCGTAATGGCTGAATCCATGGGTATGGAAGTCTGCTTCTACGACGTCATCACCAAGCTGCCACTGGGTAATGCCAGTCAGGTCGGTTCTCTGAAAGAGCTGTTGAATACCTGTGATGTGGTTTCCCTGCATGTACCGGAAACGCCATCCACCAAGGATCTGATGGGTGAAGCGGAATTCGCAGAGATGAAACAGGGTTCCATCTTTATCAATGCCGCACGGGGCACCGTGGTTGTGATTGATGCACTGTGCAAAGCACTGTCTGAACAGCGCCTGCTGGGTGCGGCTATTGACGTATTCCCGGTTGAACCGCGCACCAACAATGATGAGTTCATCTCACCACTGCGTGAGTTCGACAACGTTATCCTGACTCCGCATGTAGGTGGTTCTACCATGGAAGCGCAGGAAAACATCGGTTATGAAGTGGCAGAAAAGCTAATCAAGTACAGTGATAACGGTTCCTCCATTACCTCTGTAAACTTCCCGGAAGTAGCATTGCCAGAACACTCCAATACT
Source organism: Amphritea sp. (assembly GCA_025800245.1). Lineage (GTDB taxonomy): Bacteria > Pseudomonadota > Gammaproteobacteria > Pseudomonadales > Balneatricaceae > Amphritea. Next base: position 4,996 of record JAOXSA010000346.1, read on the forward strand.
CACCGTTTGCTGCACGTTCACCGCAACGTACCGGGTGTTATGAGCGCAATCAACAATGTCTTCTCTGAAAACAACATCAACATCAGTGGTCAGTATCTGCAGACCAATGAAAAAGTCGGCTACGTTGTTATCGACGTTGATGCCGACACATCAGAAGTGGCTCTGAGCAAGCTGATGGAAGTGCACGACACAATCCGTTGTCGCCGACTGTTCTGATCCGATCTGACTAAAAAAGGCAGCCTCTGGCTGCCTTTTTTGTTTCTGCTCTTTTTAAAACTGCTTAGCTAGCCGCGCTTCGATCAGTTGAAACACATGCAGGCGAATACTGGCTTCTTCGTTAACAAGATGATGCCTGGCACGCTGCAGCAGATGAATATCAAGCCCCGGATAGAGCCTGCCAAGCACACCCAGATTATGGCGCCACTCAACGGTTTCATCCTCCACCCCCTGAATACAGAAAGGCTGGGTTGGCAGACTGGCTGAATGCTCAACTTCATCGATCCAGCGCAACATAGCACCGATCCATTTCACCGGAACCCGCTTGTGCTGAAGCGGATCCTGATCCCTGACAAATTGCAGAAATTCAGCATCGTGAGAGCTGGCACCGTAACTGCGCGGCACAGAGCGAATCAAGAACCGCAGCCAGCGGTATTTACCGACGATTTTTTCCCATTCACAGGGACGTACCAATGGCGCCAGCAGAATCTGGTCACGTACCGGCCAGTCCCGATAACCGAACTTCAGCTGCTGCTCTACCGTCACAGCCGCACCGGTGCTCTGCCCCAGCATCACCCAGGGGCCTGCCAGCGTCCGGCGACGGCTCTCAATCAACTCTGTCAGCTGTGCCGCATAGGTTGAAAATGCATCAATGGACAGCGGTGCGCCTTCCGACAGACCGTGGCCCGGCAGATCATAGATCAGCACATCAAAACCAATTTCCAGCAGATAGCTGATCAGATGCCGATACAGACCACTGTGATCAAAGTAGCCATGCAGTACGATCACCGTCCCCCGCACAGAGTGACGGGTACGGTAGTGCTGAACAAACAGAGCCTGCCCCAGCACATGCTGCCGGGAGGCTTCGAGACGGTGCCCGGCATCCAGAATTAACTGCAGGCCATAGCAAGACAGGTATTCCTGTAGCAGTTCCGCTGAACGGTTTTCCCCCTCCATGCCATAACCGGGCAGGCGATCACGGAGCAGGGCCGGGTTGAGCATCTGCATACAGCTCTCCAATCAGGGTGCAACTATCCAATCAAGTTCAAGTTGGCAGTTTGCAACCACACTTACCTTAATAATTTAGGCCAGTTCTTTCGCAGTTGCCTTACCTGACAACTATATTATTGAACGGCAGTGAATCTCCGCAGCGAGTACCGGACAATGAAACCAGTACCCTTTCTTGTTATTTTTTTATGTCTTATACATGTCAGTCAAGCACTGGCAGATATTGCTGCAGATCTGGAAACGGTGGAAAACCAACTGTCGCAATTTGAAACTGATCAGACCAGCCCTCTGAGGGAGAGTTATCAACAGGCCGCATTGCACTTACGCGAAGCGATCCGGCAGGAACAGCTGGCAACCCGACTCAGACAGGAAATAGATCAACAGCCGGCAGCCATCGATCAGGCCAGATCAGCAACATACCCGCCCCGCGCTCTGCCCAATATAGCGCAACAGGATCTGGCAAAGCTGGAACAACAACTGGTTGCCGAAAAGGCCTCCCTGATTGATCTGCAACAGCGGCGAAACTCCCTCAGCCAGATCATCAGCACAAGCGATCAGGCCGTGCTGAAAGTCAGCCAGCAGCAGGCTCAGTTGCAGCAACTGATTGATCAGTCCGTTGCAGAACCAGATCTGAGTAACGCCACAGAGCTGCAACGGGCCAGGGCCATGCTGGAGCAAAGCCTGCAACAGGAACGGCTGGCGGCACTGAAAGTTATGGAGTTGAGACTGCTGGCACTTCTAGGACAGGTTGAACTGGCAAACCTGCAACTGGCAAGAGTCCGGCAGGAGACCGAACTGCTGGAACAGTGGGTTTCCGATGCCGAGCAATCCATCCGCACACAAAGCCGCGCGGAAACCGAGAGGACGTTGAGCGAACTGGAGCCTCTCACCCCGCAGAATAACCCTTTGTTGCAGCAGGGGCTGGATCGTAATCAGCAACTGAGCAGTGCAATTCGTAACCTGCTGGCAAACCTGGAACAAAGCCGGCAGCAACGGGACCAGTTACAGCACCAGCTGGAATTACTGAAACAGAACCAGCGGGCAATTCAGCTCCAGCTTGAATTGGGAATCGGCTATACCAGTACAGAGATTCGTAAATACAGCCAGCTGCTATCGAAGCCGATCAGTACCGAAGCCACACGAACCAGCCTGCAGCAACTGCGACTGGATCAGCTGAACCTGAGCCGACAGCAGGACAGAATACTACCTGAGGCGCTGACCGATGAAGAACACAGAGTGTTCGCACAGATTAATCAGGACTACATCCGTCTGAGCAATGAACTCAGAAACCTGCAACAGCAACAGATCAGCGAACTGTCTCTGGTATTGTCAGTACAGGAACAGATCAACCTGCAGATCAGCAACAGCAAAGCGCTGTTTAACAAGCACCTGCTCTGGCTCCCGAATCTGAATCCGGTGGACCGCCGCTGGGCCCATGATGTAATTGCCGGCAGCGCAGAACTGCTGCATCAGCTTCCGACTCTGCTATGGCAACAGGGCAGAATTATTCTGGCGCAGATCACTCCGGCCCTGATAGTAGTGTTCCTGTTGCTATTACCAGCCCGACTGCTGTACCGGTATCTGCAGCAAAATCAGACCCGCTGGTGTGAACAGATCGGCAATGTCCGCCATGACCATATCAGCCACACTCTTAAACCATTGCTCTACGGTCCTCTGGCCCTGCTACTTCTGCCCGCACTGTTCTGGTTATGCGCTGGCGCTATCGAAAAGGGCTCAGAATTTCAGCCACTGGCAACGACCTTCCAGGCCGCCGCGATTATTACCTGGCTCTATCTCAGTCTGAGATTCTGGCTTAATGCTCCTTCAGGATTACTGATGGGTCAGTTTGGTTTCCCGGCGGCTCTGATCGCACCACTGAAACGGCGCGTCAGCCTGCTCTACTGGATCAATACGCCACTGGTATTATTGCTCTTCAGCACCGCCCTGATCGACACCAGTCAGATCTCTTCCGGGCCAGCGCGATTAACACTGTTAATTATCACCCTGTTTTTCACCCTGTTCTGGGCCAGCTTATGGCGTCTGGCGCCCCTGCTTCAGGAATCCAGAGAACGCCCACGCGTCTGGAGCAATGCCCGCGCCTGGATCGGACTGCTGGTGATATTTAACATCACCATGATCGGCCTGATTCTCTGGGGCTATATGCTATCGGCCACCATCCTGATCGGGCTGACCTTTATCCTGACCTGCATCGCTATTCTTACTTACCTGCTGTATCAGCTTGGCCAACGCTGGTTACTGATTGAGGAACGCAGGCTCCATTTCACCCGACTCAAGGCCCGCCGGGCCGAAATCATCGCCGCCCGTCAGGAACAGAAAGACGAACCATTGCCCCGGGAGGACTTTGTCGATATCCGAACGATCTCTGCCCAGGGCAGCATGCTGCTGAAAACCGCGGTCACCGTTATCTTTCTGACTCTTCTATGGCTGACTCTGGGGTGGACCCTGCCAACGCTGGAGATACTCGACACCATTACGCTCTGGTCCACCAGCAGCTTCTCACCGGAAGGCGAGGTGCTGGATCAGATCACCCTGAAGCAGTTGATCTTTGCCCTGGCAGCCCTGGCAATCACCCTGATCGCTGCTCGCAACCTGCCCGGTCTGCTGGAACTGTTAATTCTGAACTACCTGCCTCTCGCGCAGGGCACCGGTTTTGCAATATCGACCCTGCTGAAATACTCACTGATCATTGTCGGCATTATCAGTTTCCTCAACTTTCTGGGGCTGGAGTGGAGTAAATTGCAGTGGCTGATCGCCGCATTGGGTGTCGGGCTGGGCTTCGGCCTGCAGGAGATCGTTGCTAACTTTGTTTCCGGTCTGATCATTCTGTTTGAAAAGCCGGTGCGGATCGGCGATACCGTCACCATCGGCGGCGTTACCGGTACCGTCAGCCGCATTCAGATCAGAGCCACAACCATTACAGACTGGGATCGCAAAGAGGTCATCATCCCCAATAAAACCTTTATTACTGATCAGCTTATCAACTGGTCGCTCACCGATGCGATCACCCGGATCATCATCAGTGTCGGCGTCGCCTATGGTTCGGATACGGATCTGGTGCAACGACTGCTTCTCCAGGCAGCTAAGGACAACAGCAATGTGCTGGATGAACCGGATCCGGCAGCCCTGTTCCTCGCCTTTGGCGCCAGCACTCTCGATTTTGAGCTGCGGGCCCATGTGAACTCTATGGATAATCGCAGCCAGACCATTCATGAGCTGCATACCGCCATTGATCGTTTATTCCGTCAGCACCATGTTGAGATTGCCTTCAGTCGACTTGATATTCAGTTACGCAACGGTGACGACAACCCGGAATAACATGATATGCTGCAAAGCGGAAAATCAGATTCAACGGCAGGGAGAAGGCATGTCAGATATCAGTACTACGCCTCCGGGCAAGTTTCAGTATCGCTGTGAAATACCGGTCCGCTGGGGGGATCAGGATGCTTATGGGCACGTCAATAACGCACTCTATATGCGTTATCTGGAAGAAGCCCGGGTACAGCTACTGGCAGATCTCGGTGACACCCTGTCCGGCAGTATCGCGCCGGTGGTAATCAATGTCGGCTGCACCTTCCTGAAACCGATCGTCTATCCGGCAACCATCGTCGTGGACTGCTATATCGGCGAAGTCGGCCGCAGCAGCTTTATGGTTCACTACCTGCTCCACACCAAAGATGATCCCGATACGATCTGCAGCGAAGGCTATTCGAAAGTGGTGTGGATGGATCACAGCACCGGGCGCTCAGTGCCTCTGCCTGAGCCAATCCGCGACAAAATCAATTAAACCTGATCAGCAAAAGGAGTTTTACTATGCAGGATGTTTCCACAACCCACCAGGACACCGGCAGCGGAGCGCGGATTGTCTATATCCTCTACCTTGCCAGCCTGGTTATCGGGGTCACCGGCATCATCGGTCTGGTGATGGCCTATATAAAGAGAGGCGAAGCACCGGAATGGCTGCGCACTCACTATCAATGGCAGATCCGCACCTTCTGGCTGGGCCTGCTCTACACCGTGATAGGTGCCCTGACTACGGTCATTCTGATCGGTTATCTGATTCTGCTGTGCAACCTGATCTGGTTCATTATCCGTTGCGTTAAAGGCCTCAGCGCGCTGGAAAAACAGCAAGCACTGCCAAAACCTACCAGCTGGCTGTTCTGATCAACAGATTGTCCCCTCCTGACCTGTCGCCCCGCCATCCGCATCATTATGGTTATGCGATGGCGCTGTATCCTAAAGACCTGTCGCCCATGAGCAGTTCTCATACTTTAGGTGTGATAAGGGCGACAGCCCTCTCCAATTAGGTTATTGTTGCGTTGCAACAAGTTGTGACTCTGGTCAGAGACCGGATAAAACTCTCCACAACCTGTCTGCAGAATTAAAAGCCGGAGACCGGATTGATAGGAATCCAGGTACTGGCAAAACAACATAACCGGACCGGTTGCCTCGCGCCGGATTCGGAACCATTACAAATGAGGCAGTAAAACTATGAGTCATCGGGTACAGACGGGCGGCCTGCAGGTCGCTGAAGTGCTATACAATTTTATCAACCAGCAGGTTATTCCGGGTACCGGCGTAACTGAAGAGCAGTTCTGGTCAGGTCTGGACGCTATCGTTCATGATCTTGCACCACGTAACCGCGAGCTGCTGGAAAAACGCGAGACAATCCAGCAGCAGATCGACGCCTGGCACCGCGAACGTAAAGGGCAGGCGTTTGATTTCGCCGCCTATAAAGCGTTCCTGCAGGAGATCGGTTATCTGCTGCCAGAAGGCGAAGATTTCTCCGCCACTACCAGCAATGTCGATCCGGAAATGGCCACCATGGCCGGTCCGCAGCTGGTAGTTCCAATCATGAACGCCCGCTTTGCGCTGAACGCAGCCAATGCACGCTGGGGTAGCCTGTACGACGCGCTGTACGGTACCGATGCCATCTCTGAAGAAGATGGCGCTGAGCGCGCTGGCGGTTATAACCCTGTCCGTGGTGCTAAGGTTATTGCGTTTGCCCGCAACTTCCTTAACGAAGCTGCGCCACTGGCAAACGGTTCCCACACCGACAGCACCAGCTACAGCATCCGTGATGGCAAGCTGGCGGCTGCACTGAGCGACGGTACCGAAACCACGCTGCAGAACAGTGATCAACTAGTGGGTTACAAAGGCGATGCCGCTGCACCAACCTCTATTCTGCTGGTTCACAACGGTATGCACGCCGAGATCGTTATTGATCGCAGCAGCCAGATCGGTTCTACCGATGCGGCGGGCGTCAGCGATCTGATCATCGAATCCGCACTGACCGCTATCATGGACTGCGAAGACTCTGTCGCCGCTGTCGATGGTGATGACAAAGTGCTGGCCTACAGCAACTGGCTGGGTCTGATGAAGGGCGATCTGAGTGAAGAAGTAACCAAAGGCGGTTCCACCTTCACCCGTACTATGAACCCGGATCGTGAATACACTGCACTGGATGGCTCCAGCATCGCGCTGAAAGGCCGCAGTCTGTTGTTCGTGCGTAATGTTGGCCACCTGATGACCAACAACGCCATCCTGGATCGTGACGGTAACGAGATTCCGGAAGGCATTCTGGATGCGATGTGCACCAGTCTGATCTCCATTCACGATATTAAGGGCAACGGTCAGTTCAGCAACACCACTACCGGCTCTATGTACATCGTGAAGCCGAAGATGCACGGCCCTGAAGAAGTGGCGTTTGCCAACGAACTGTTCGGGCGTGTTGAAGACGCGCTGGGTATGACCCGCTTCACCCTGAAAATGGGCATTATGGACGAAGAGCGTCGCACCACAGTTAACCTGAAAGAGTGTATCCGCGCGGCTAAAGAGCGTGTTGTCTTTATCAATACCGGTTTCCTTGACCGTACCGGTGATGAGATTCACACCTCCATGGAAGCCGGCCCGATGATCCGTAAAGGCAACATGAAACAGTCTGCCTGGATCAGCGCTTATGAAGACTGGAACGTCGACAACGGCCTGAACTGTGGCCTGAGTGGCCGTGCCCAGATCGGTAAAGGCATGTGGCCGATTCCGGATCAGATGGCCAACATGCTGGAAGCCAAGATCGGTCATCCGATGTCTGGTGCCAACACCGCATGGGTACCGTCACCAACAGCGGCAACCCTGCACGCGCTGCACTACCAGAAGGTGGATGTATTCGCCCGTCAGGACGAGATCAGATCCCGCGATCGTGCTTCTCTGGATGACATTCTGACCATCCCGGTTGAGCCGAACCCGAGCTGGAGCGCTGAAGAGATTCAGAACGAGCTGGATAACAACGCTCAGGGTATCCTGGGTTACGTTGTACGCTGGGTTGACCAGGGTGTGGGTTGCTCCAAAGTACCTGACATCAACGATGTCGGCCTGATGGAAGACCGTGCAACCTTGCGCATCTCCAGCCAGCACATTGCTAACTGGCTGCATCACGGTATCTGCTCTGAGGAACAAGTAATGGAAACCATGCAGCGGATGGCTGCCGTGGTAGACCGTCAGAACGAAGGTGATGCACTGTACCGCCCAATGGCCGCCGACTTTGATGGCAGCGTAGCCTTCCAGGCTGCATGCGAGCTGGTATTCGAAGGTTGTGCACAGCCAAGCGGTTATACCGAGCCGGTACTGCACCGCCGTCGTCTGGAAGCGAAGGCTAAGTTCGGGGCATAAAGTTCGGAGCATAAGGCTCAGGGCTTAATGTAAAACCCGAAGCAACAGAAAGCCGCGCTGATCAGCGCGGTTTTTTTCGCCCACTGTCTTATACAGCTGGTATACAATCAAAGCTATGCACAATGCTCTGACAGACTTTATCCGCCAGCATCCTAAGCTGTTTATCCTCACCGGCGCCGGTTGCAGTACCGACTCCGGCATTCCTGATTACCGCGACCATCACGGTCAGTGGAAGCGCCAGCCACCGGTACAGCACAAAGACTTTATGACCAGCCTGTACGCCCGTCAGCGGTTCTGGGCCCGCAGTCTGATCGGCTGGCCACTGATGGCCAGAGCCCGCCCTAACACCATTCACCAGAGCCTTCAGACTCTGGAAGATCTCGGTCACAGTCAGCTTCTGGTCACTCAGAATGTCGACCGTCTGCATCAGCAAGCCGGCCATCAGAACGTTATTGATCTGCACGGCCGTTCTGATCAGGTTCGTTGTATGGACTGCGGTGCCCTGCATGACCGTAACCAAATACATCAGCAGATGGCCCTGCAGAATCCCCATTTCAGCCAGCTCAGCGCCAGCGCCGCACCGGATGGCGATGCCGATCTGGAAGGTGTGGATTTCCATGAATTCAGAGTAACCGACTGTGATCAGTGCGGCGGCTTACTCAAACCTGACGTGGTGTTCTTTGGCGATAACGTGCCCAAACAGCGGGTTTACGACGCTGTGGATAACCTGGAACAGGCCGATGCCCTGCTGGTTGTTGGTTCATCGCTGATGGTCTATTCCGGCTACCGTTTCTGCAAACAGGCGGTCAGGATGAATAAACCCATCACCGCTCTGACCCGCGGCAAAACCCGCGCCGATGATCTGCTGACACTGAAACTGGATGCTGCCATCAGCGATGTTCTGACACCGGCCGTCGATCAGTTACAACAGTAACTGAGACACCCCAGAACTGCTGCATTCTATCTCTATAGCGAGGCCGAGAACTCAGTTCAATCGGCACGAGGGCATGCCTCGCTACAATATCAAAAGGCTTTACCGCTAACGTAAGCAACATTGCGACGCTTGCCTGTGTTTCGGGTATAATGGCCGCCGTTTAATCAATTCCGGACTTACCGTGTCAGCATCCCCATTTACCGATCTGCCGCTACCTGCGGCCATGCAGAAAAACCTGACCTCGCTGGGCTATCAGCAGATGACCCCGATTCAGGCTCAGAGTCTGCCCCACGCCTTAGAGGGCAAAGACCTGATAGCCAAAGCCAAAACCGGCAGCGGTAAAACCGCCGCATTCAGTATTGGCCTTCTACTGAACCTGAATCAGCGTGATTTCGGTACTCAGGCGCTGGTACTCTGCCCAACCCGGGAGCTGAGTACACAGGTAGCAAAAGAGATCCGTCGACTGGCCCGCTTTAAAGACAATATCAAGGTCGTCACCCTGTGTGGTGGTCAGCCTATCGGCCCGCAGATCGGCTCGCTGGCTCACGGTGCACATGTTGTCGTCGGTACGCCAGGCCGGATTCAGGATCTGATCCGTAAAAATAAACTCGACCTGTCCCGTTGTACCACTGTGGTACTGGATGAGGCGGACCGGATGCTGGATATGGGCTTCTTCGAGCAGATCGAAGGCGTGATCAGCCACACACCGAAAAAACGTCAGACCCTGCTGTTCTCCGCCACCTATCCGGACGGTATTAAACAGCTGAGTAAAGATCTGCAGGACAATCCGGTTGAAGTCACCGTGGAAGCGATCCACAGCACCAGCCAGATCGACCAGCGCTTCTTTGCCCTTAACGGCACCCGTAAAGAGGATGCCCTGAGTCGGATACTCGGCCACTATCAGCCGGAATCCACGGTGATCTTCTGCAATACCAAGGCCCAGTGTGCCGATGTGGCCGACCACCTGCGAGCGCAGGGTTATTTTGCCGCTGCGTTACACGGTGATCTGGATCAACGCGACCGTGATCAGGTGCTGGTGCAGTTTGCCAACCGCAGCAACAGCATTCTTATCGCTACGGATGTCGCCGCCCGCGGTCTGGACATCAGCGATCTTCAAGCGGTGATCAACTACGACCTGCCCCGTGATCCGGAAGTGTATGTCCACCGTATCGGACGTACAGGCCGGGCCGGAAAGGAGGGGCTGGCACTGAGCCTTTACCGTGATTCTGAAGAGTACAAACTGGAAGCGATCAGTGAATACCAGTCGCTGACACTGGATCAGGAATCCCTCAGCACACTGAAGAAGACCAGCGATGAACTGCCGGAAAAACCGGCGATGAGAACCCTTGCCATCGCTGGTGGTCGAAAGGATAAGATACGGCCTGGTGATATCCTCGGCGCCCTGACAGGTGATGCCGGCATCGCTGGCAGCGCGGTGGGTAAGATCGACGTATTCGATTTTGTCGCCTACGTCGCTGTAGAACGGTCTCTGGCCCGTAAAGCCCACGGTCGACTGATCAACGGAAAGATCAAAGGCCGCCGCTTTAAGGTACGTATTCTCTGAGCAAAAAACGCTCAGTTAGTCGATTCAGCATTTCCCGGATATAATGAGGCGTAACATGGCTGTAGCATCTGCACGGCATATTCTGGTTAAGACCAAGGCGGAAGCTGAAAAGCTGAAGCAACGACTGGATAAAGGGGAGGATTTCGCCCAATTGGCGAAGCGCTACTCTCAGTGTAACTCCGCCAAACGGGGCGGTGATCTGGGTGAATTTCGCCCGGGCACCATGGTTAAAGCGTTCGACGATGTGGTATTCAGAAAGAAAGTTCTGGAGATCCATGGCCCGGTGAAAACCAAGTTCGGCTTTCACCTGATTCAAACCATCTATCGCACATAAGCTCATTGTGAGCCGCAGTCTGACTGCAAACTTTAAGGAGGTAGTTCCTATGAAACCTGCAAAGAAACAACACCCGAAGTTTATTGAAGCGATGCAGAAACTTTCTGCTATGGATGAAGAGGAGCGTCTCTCTGAAGAGAACAAAGAACTGTTTGACCAGGCGATCGCCTATGCTCCACTGGAAGCTCAGCCTGCGCTGATGGCGATACAGAAAAAATATGATGAGTTGCACTAGCAACTCGGCATATTTTTCAGTGGCTAGTGGCGAGACGCGGCAAAGCTGCTTGCTGGTAGCTCGAAAAAGCGGATAAAAAAACGGCCTTTATGGCCGTTTTTTCATGGGTACTACTGAGTCACTTAAAGATAAATAATAAAGCATCCCGCTAGAATCATTAATCCTAGAAGAATACAGATACAAGCAATCCTCCAATAATCGGTATCAACTCTTTTATCTACACCGCTATCAGAATCAACTCGCAGAAAAGAAGCCCGGCTAGTAAATCTTTGAACCTCTTCATTCGTAGGCTCAACAATGACTTGCTCGGATTTTTGTCTTCGAACCTTTAGCTCTAGAACCTCAAGCTGAAGCTTCTCATTTTCAAGGCGCAGCTTTTTGGTAGTTCTAAGTTGTATAGCAAAGCCTAAAAAACCAGCAATAGGCGAAGATATAGCAAGTAACATCAACCAAATAGCATCCAGCTCCACTTATTACACTCCATGCGTATCTAAATTCACCTAACTGTAACTCAGGATAATCCCACTGAATATAAATAATGGCACAGACTCATTCCCCCTCTGTGCAGCCGAGCACTGATCTTTTGGATGGATCAGTGTGGGACACTGTCTGAGGCGCTCTTTGCCGAGTTTGGCCCACACCCATTCAAAAAATCAGCGCACAGGGAAGTCGGCTTGCCGACCAAATAGCGGGGCGGCCTTTGGATTGCACAAGGATTTTGGCCGCGCAAAATCCTTTGCTCGCCTACAGGCGAAACCACGGCATAAATACAGCACCAAGCAACAAAAAAATCACCGCAGGGTACGCCTCCCACTGGAATGTATCTATAACCAGACCCAAACCAGCCCTGCCAGAGCCACTACAATGCAACTAATCCACAGCGCTCGGTACGATTTTTTCAGCGCCAGACCTCCCAATCCAAGCAGACACAACGGCAACGACAGCACGGCAACCAGACTGAGTCCAAACGAGGCTTCCGACAAGCGCCCCAGCGAGTAATAGCCAAAGCACATCACAATGGGTAGCAGCACCATGATAATCAGCTTTATAAGCCCCTGTGATGGCTGACTCATACCCCTTTTCCCGCCAATACCCGCCGCACCTGCTGCTGTAGCTCCGGCACTAACTCTTCCTCAAACCACGGATTTCTCCTCAACCAGATATTATTCCGTGGGCTTGGGTGCGGCATGGGGAAAATCATTGGGTGCTTATCACCCTGCACGTATTCCCGCCAATTGCTAACGATCTGAGTCACTGAACCTTTCTCTTTCAGATGCCAGGCCTGAGCATACTGGCCGATCACCAGGATCAGTTCCAGATCCGGTAGCTGATCGAGCAGTTGCTGACGCCATTGCGGGGCGCACTCTTTACGCGGCGGCAGGTCACCGGATTTACCGGTGCCTGGGTAGCAGAAGCCCATTGGTAAAATTGCCAGTTGGGTAGGGTCGTAGAAAGTTTCCCGGTCAACGCCCAACCAGTCCCGTAACCGGTCACCGCTGGGATCGTTAAAGGGGATACCGGTTTCGTGCACCCGGCGACCCGGAGCCTGAGCAGCGACCAGAATCCGGGCACGGGAGTCCAGTTGAAATACCGGACGGACGCCGTCTTCCAGATAGGGTTCGCACAGGGTGCAGGCTTTAACCCGGGCTATCAGTTGATGATCGGTTTCCATCACTTTTCCCTACTGTTCAGACCTGCTTTTCAGACAGGCTTAGCGTCGGGCCGAGATCATAATATTGCGCGGCGTCATCTGCCGCTCGCAGAAGGTGCCGTACTCAACCTGATAACCCGCTGCTTCAAGCGCGCAGACCATATCCAGTACCAGCCACAGCTCCAACGGACGGCGGAAGCTATGCCGTAGCAGTAACAGGCGCATCACTTCGTCCTGGCGCTGCCAGCCCAACTGTTCAAACCGATCCCAATCCGCATCATCCGTCAGCATTAACTCTTCACGCTGTGCCAGTTGCTGACAGAATTCCCGGAACGACTGCTGCAGCCAGGCTTTGCGGATCGGTTTGATATTGCGATAACCTGCTTCACCGGTTTGCTGCTTACGCAGTTCGATATAGCCCAGTTTCCAGGCCATCTCTTTATTGCGCTGAACCACTTCCCGCTGTCCTGCGGTGACCGTTTCTGTTACCGCCAGTCGCATATCGTCTTTCTGCAACTGTAGCGATAGGCCCTCGGTAAACGGCTGATAGATGTCATCACACCCCAGACCATAACAGCAGGGCACAATATCCAGCGCCACGGCGGTCTGCTCTATGCTATGACGCACCAGAGTGCGATGAAGTTCACCGCAAGCATGCAACGCCACCGCGTGCTGATGGGTCAGCGCTACCGGAAGATCTGGCTGCAGAACATCAGTGACATGGAATACCTGATCAATGCCCGCCTTCTCAGCAGCAACACAACCGGCTTCACACAGTGCTCCATCCCACTCCAGTGTGGTTACCGGTTTCTGCCAGCTATGTCCCAGCAAACGTCCCAGGTGACCTTTACCGCCACACCACTCAACCACAGAATGTTCAATCTGGCCTGAGTGACAGGTAAAGGCTTCAATCTGAGATCGCTTACGCCCGCCCATACCATCAAAAAAGCGGTTCCCGGGCAGCTCAATAGCACTGGTCTGTTTCACAGGCAGCTCATGCCAGCCTAGCAAAGGTGTCAGTTCCGGTAGCTGTTCCACCAGCCAGGGCAGAAAGCTTTCCGGGTTGTCGCTGTAGAATTGCAACGGTTCATCATCCAGCGTCAGCAAAGCTTCTGTCAGCTGTGGATAAAGATCACACCAGGCTGGACGCACCTGTTTAAACGGCTGGGGCTGCCATAGCGAACGGGTATTACTGAGAAAGGTATCAAGCTGTGCCAGCCTGTCCCGATTGGATTCTCGATTAGATTGGGTAGAAGTCATGCTGCCATTTTAATCCGGCTGCCAGATTTCATAAACCGACAACAGCTGATCACCACAGAACCCCTGATCGACCTGCTCAGTGTAATTCTCCAGCAGGAATGAGAGCAGACGACAGATAAACTCTCGCTGTTCCGATGAACAGCGTTTCACCAGCGCATTGTCCGCACCATTCCAGGCCAGGTGGAACAGGAACTGATCGATATAAGCCTCGCCTTCGATGGTTTCCAGAGTCAGGCGGACCAGCGCCGGCATCAGGTAGAGTTTAGCTTCAACGGTACAGAAGCAAACCGGATCCCAGCCCGGATTGCCCAGCTGTTCCAGCGTCAGGCTATGCAGATCATGCTCCCTGAGTGTCTGATCATGCTCGGCACACTCATCACAGTGCTGATAGTTGGTAAAATGCTCTGGTCTTGGCCCTGTGAATAACCGGTTCGCCTCCGCCAGCCACTGTTCTGTTTGCATCCTGTCACCTGTCATCATCTGTTCATCAAGTGTAAAAGCCCCTGTCATTTTCACAAGGGATACTGATGCCAATTGATCAGACAAAGCAAACATATCCCTTGAGCAAGAATGTCCCATGCAGAATATCCACACCGTTTTCATTTCCGATCTGCACCTTGGTACGCCGGACTGTCAGGCCGCACTGCTGAGCGATGCTCTACGTAAGCTGGCCCCGAAAAAGCTCTACCTGGTGGGGGATATCATCGATCTGGCAGCGATGCGCAAAAAGGCGGTGCTGCCGCAGGATCAGCAACTGTTGATCGGTCAGTTCTGGCAGATGGCCAAAGAGGGCTGTGAGATTATCTACATTCCGGGGAACCACGACGCACCAATGCGCAAACTGCGCGGCCTTAAGCTGGGTCAGCTACAGATTCGTCGTAAAGCGATCCATAAAACCCGGGATGGTCGCCGTTTTCTGGTATCCCACGGCGATGAGTTCGACGGTCACGTTAAGATACACCCAATGCTGTTGGCGCTGGGCGACCATGGCCATCAGATTCTGCTGTGGCTCAACCGCCGCTATAACAAACTGCGTTCCTGGCTGCGGATGCCCTATCGCTCGCTGGCGGCGATGATCAAACAGCGCTTCGGCTCAGCCCAGCGTTATATCACCCGTTTTCAGGAAGCGGCCTGTACCGAAGCCAGCCGCCAATCTCTGGATGGCTATATCGGTGGTCATATCCACCAGGCGGGCTTCAGTCATATGAAGGGTATTCTGTACTGCAACGATGGCGACTGGGTAGAGCACTGCACCACGCTGGTAGAAACCGACAGCGGCGCACTGCAACTGATCCACTGGCCATCCATGGAAGTGATTTCAGAACCGGTAGCAACGGCAGAAAACACATTGGAGCTGGATGGCAAACTGGCCTGATCAGCGATTCTCCACATACAGATGGAAAAACTCTGACAGGTTAAATTCCAGATCCCGGATCCGGTCAATCGTTTCCTGATCCAGCACCTCGCCATCGCCCAGCAGCAATATCCCGTCACTGCTGATCAGATACCGGGTCAGCACCATACCGGGGCGCAGATCGATACTGCTCAGTAGCTGATCCTGATACAGGTCGGTCACCGGCGCCAACTCCTCCAGAGCCTGTTCCAGACCGTTGGCGATGTCCTGGTTATACCGCTCGGCAGCCTTATTACGCAGATAATCCAACGCTTCAGTGGTGCTAAGGGCCCGGTCGGAATAGTGTCCTGCGGTCAGCTCGGTATAGTCATTGAGCACCGTCAGCACCTGCGCCGCACGGTCAATCTGCAGCGTCTGCAATCCCAGCGGGTAACCGCTGCCGTCCAGATATTCTTTATGCTGCCGCACCAGTGTTGCCGCCCGGTCCAGCGGCCTTACAATCGCCATCACCGCATAGGCATTATCCGGATGACGGTGATATTCCCGCTGATCCTGTGGACTCAGGCTGAGATAGGGGGTCACCAACAGATGATCATTAAAGCTGAGCTTACCAACATTGCGCAGCATCCAGGCCATCACCAGATGCTTCTGATCGGTCTCACTGAGCTGACACTTCTCTCCCACCAGCGCTGTCAGCTGGTTCAGCTGCTGATTCTGCCCACTGGCTTTACGCCCCATGCGTCGCAATGCAATGTTGGACAGCATACGCACCATCTGCCGGTAACCATCCGCCAGAATCTGGCTGGTTTCCTGTAACTGCTTGCTGGATAAGCGAGCCTGCGCTTCGCTGCTCTGCACCCGGCTGATCAGACGCTTCTGCTGCCTTACAAACTGGTTTCTCTGGGTATCCAGATCATGGTGAAGATCGTTACGTATATCCTGTAGTTCCTGTTTCAGACGCGCCACACGCAATGCCTGACGCAATCGATAACCAAGAATCTGCTGATCCGATGGATACTGAATATAATGATGTACCAGACCATCCGCTGCTACTTTGCCTTCCGGCTCGTACTGGCAGTCCACGGTCAACAGAAAGCCCTCGATGCCCGGCTGTTCCTGCTGCAACCGCTGTAATCTGGACAACGCACCGACATCATCCTGACGCTGATCCAGCACCACAATCTGAACATCATTCGCCCTGATCTGCTCCAGTGCCTGCTCAGTATCTTGAGCTATCACGGTATCTACCGGATGATCTGCTAACGCATCCTGCAGACCCACCAGTGTTTCCGGGTCCAGTTCAACCAACAATACAGTTATCGCTTCCATCGCCATGGTCTGCTCCTCCGGGCCAAAAGGAATTCCCTCACCTGCTCAGGCTATTGTAGTCATATCGGCACGCAGAGCAGAAATCACAGCCACAATATAGATCCAGATCATATAAGCCCGGGAAGAGCCCTTTAAACCTGATAACTTATGGTAGTATTGCGAACAAAACCAATAACTATTCCCATTTACGAGCCATGAAATACTCACTTACGAGCCTGATAATGGCCGGTCTGATCATGACCGGTTGCAGCACTGACCAGACCGCTCCGGCAAAAACCAGCCTGAGCAAAGCGGAACTGGGTCAGGCCCTCTATTTTGATACCAATCTGTCGGCTAATCGCACCCAGAGCTGCGCCACCTGCCACGCCCCGGAAGCCGGTTTTGCCGATCCCCGGGATAATGGCGTGAAAGGCGCTGTATCACTGGGAGATGACGGCAAATCGCTCGGCGATCGCCATGCCCCTAGTGCCGCATACGCGATGTTCAGTCCGGACTTTCAGCTGGGTAAGAACGGTATCTATAAGGGTGGTCAGTTCCACGACGGTCGTGAAAATGATCTGGCCGGCCAGGCTGGCGGACCACCGACCAATCCGATCGAAATGGGTTTAACATCCAAAGCGATGGCGGTTACCCGTCTGCAAGAAAATCCGATCTATGTGGATAACTTCACCACCCTGTACGGTAGCGATATCTTTGCCGACAGCGACAAGGCCTACGCTGCCATGGCAGACAGTATTGCCTCGTTTGAGCGCACCGAACTGTTCGCACCGTTTGATTCAAAGTATGACCGTTTCCTGAAAGGCGAGGCTGAACTGACTACTGAAGAGGAATTAGGCCGTACACTGTTCTTCTCTCAGCAGTTCACCAACTGTAACCTGTGCCACCAGCTTAAACCGAATCCAGGGGCGGAGCAGGAAACCTTCAGTAATTACGAGTACCGCAATATTGGTGTACCCGTAAACAAAGCCGTGCGTGCAGTGAACGGCGTCGCTGCGGATCATATCGATCACGGCCTTCTGGACAATCCAGCGGTAAATGATCCGAACCAGGATGGTAAATTCAAAACCCCAACGCTGCGTAACGTGGCGATCACAGGGCCTTATATGCACAACGGCGTATTCCAGGACCTGCGCACCGTGGTACTGTTCTACAATAAGTACAATAGCCGTAGCGCCAAACGTCAGATCAATCCAGAAACCGGAGAACAGTGGGCTGCGCCGGAAGTGCCACAAACGCTGGATATGAAAGAGCTGGAAACGGGTCCGGCACTGAATGATCAACGGATCGACGCTCTGGTTGCCTTCATGAAAACCCTGACCGATAAGCGCTACGAGCATATGCTCCGATAACGCCGAAAATAAGGCTCCCGACAATGGAAAAATACATCCCGATCCAGTGTGAAGTTCATGACCTGTATGAAATCGCCTGTATGCATCGTAGCACCGGCAAGGTGGTGTGGCGGGATGATCAGGATGCGCAGCAGTCAGCCCTGCTGCGCTATCTGGATATTAAAATCAGTGACCATCAGGAATACCTGATCGCTGAAGATGAGCAAGGTATGCGATTAGAGATCCGGCTGGACCGGATCGACTCTCTCCCACCTCGCTGAACAAAACCTTCCTTCAACCAAGCTGCGACAGTCCCCGCCAGCTATCCTGCGCCGCAAACGCGGTGAAGATCGACACCGTTTCCTGATCACAATGGTCACGCCACAGGCAACCCACGGTTCTGACCAGACCAAAATCCACAATCGGAATGCTGACTGTACCTGGCTCACTGATTGTTTCCGCCATAATCGCCGCAGCCAGATTATTGCGCACCATGGTCAGCGACCAGGAATCATTATCGGTACGGCAAGTAATGTGTGGCTGGGCCTGCTCAGTCAGAAACATCCGCTTACCCTCGTTAAGCACTTCACAGTTTTTACGCAGCACAAAGGGCAAACCGTGCAGGTCCGCCAGTCTCACACTGTTGCGATTGGCCAGTTCATGCTGGGTAGACACAAGCAGATGGAAACGTTCCTGATACAGTGGAATCTGATTATCGCCCTGCAGCTCATCCAGTAGTGAGGTCAGCAGCATATCCACCTTATTCTGCCCCAGCTTATTGGCCAGCTCATCTTTACTGCCGCTGTGCAGGTGCACCTGAATATCCGGATAGGTCGTGTGAAATTCATGCAGCAGCTGATTCACCGGTGGCGTATTCAGGGTGTCCAGTACACCTATACGGATCTGTCGCCGGTCCTTTTCATCCATCAGTTCTTTACGCGCTGCACTGCACTCCGCCAGAATTGCAAACGCCCGGTCCCGGAAGCGCACACCGGAAGGTGTCAGCGTTACCCGCTTATGGCTACGCCGCAACAGTTCAACTCCCAGTTCCTCTTCCAGCGTTTTGACTGCCGCCGACAGAGCCGGTTGCGTCACAAACATCTTCTCCGCCGCTTTAGTAAAACTGCCGGTTTCCTGTACCGCAAGAAAGTAACGAATCTGACGAATCTCCATCAACCGAACCCCACAAAGAATAAATTATATTTATAGTAAAAATAATAATTAAAGATTTCACTTATTCAAGTAGATCCGTCTTAATAACATCATTGGTCTGACGACATAATTTTTTTAATCAGAGTTTTGGGTGAGAGCATGTCGCGAGAAATACTGGAACGCTTCCCTGTACAACTGGAAGTCCCGATCGCCTGGGGCGAGATGGACTCTTTTCAGCATGTGAATAACCTGGTCTACCTGCGCTGGTTTGAAAGCGCCCGGATGGCCTATTTCAGTCAGCTGAATTACGAAGGCGTGATGCAAGAAACCGGTATCGGCCCGATCCTGCGGGATAGCCGCATCCGCTACCGTATACCGCTGACTTATCCCGGCAATATTATCAGCGCCACCCGCATTACCCGGCTGGAAGAGGACCGCTTCAGTATGGAGCATCTGGTCTACAGTCTGGAGCATGAAGCGGTCGCCGCCGAAGGCGATGCCGTGGTGGTCTGCGTGGATTACAACAAAAATGCTAAAGCGGCGATCCCCGAGTACTACCGTGAGCATATTCTCAGCACCGAGCCGATAAAGCCGGAGATCTTTGACTAAGGAACCTACGAATAAGTCAAACACACCGATCAGCCTGTGTGGTGATACCTGCTTGTCACCCACATTTATGCCTGCCCCGCGCCCGCGGGTGCAGCGCATCTTTTTCCCGGAACTGAATCCACTATTAACCCGGTATCCAAATACCTTCAATTCAGTCGTCCTTTGCTTGTTATCGGCAAGGCATCAGTGTGCAGGAGTAGTCACTCTCCTTCAAACACTGATAACGCCGTCCGAGGGCAAGCAAAGGACGACCTTTCTTTTTAAAATACAATGTTAGGGATAAACTCAAAATCGCATCTCTGTGTTACGGCTTTAACCAATAGAACCACTATTACTTTCAAGCCGCGCCTTGATATGCGATTTTGAGTTTATCCTGAATGATCGGTATTTGGGTGCCGGGTTAATACTAATACTCTTACCGCTTGTAAGGCATTGGTTTTTATTCACAATTTCCGGGGATCATCATGCGCCACATAGCCACTCTACTCATCTCTCTGAGCGTATTGCTCAACGGCTGCTTCGGTGGCTCCGATGATGATCCACAGACGTTAGCCGAGCAGTGGAATACCCCGGACAAGCAATGGACCGAAACAGAACTGAAGCAACTCAGCAAAGGTCAGAATCTTTACAAAGCCACCTGTGCGGGCTGCCACCTCGCCAGCGGCGAAGGCCAGCTCACCATTGGCGCCCCGGCACTGAAAGGCAACCACCTGCTGACCGGTGATCTGCAGCAGGCGATCGACACTGTCCGCAATGGCCGTGGCACCATGCCTGCCTTTGACAACGCCCTCACCGATGACAAACTGGCAGCGATTATGAGTTATGTGAGTAATGCGTGGGGGAATAGTCGGGGGGACATTGTGCAAACCGAAGGGTTTGCACACTGAGTGGCGAGACCGGCAAGCGAAGCTTGCCTCGCTGGTAGCTGGTAGCTGGTAGCTGGTAAAGCCTGCATTCCATCCAGCCACTCGCAAGCATTGCTCTGCAATGCGGTCTAGCGAAGCGGGCTATGCCCGCTGGCCCGGATCACTGCAACGCAGTGATCTCTTTACTACACTAAAAACGTGTATATAGAGGCCTCTGTCATGGTACGTCTGAGCCGAGCTGAATTTGATCAGGATTACACAATCGATATGCTGCGGGAGCTATCCGTGTTTGGTGCTCTGAAGCGGGATTGTGTCGATCATATTCTTGATCATTGCGAGATCTATCGCTGCGAATCCGGTGATCTGCTATTCGAAAGCGGTCAGCCGCCGAAAGGGTTTTATGTCCAGATCGCCGGTGAAAGCACACTCTACTGCGGTCCACAGCTGCAGAACCGTATCGTCAACGTTCTCAAACCCGGTGAATGCGTGGGGTTTATCAGTATGCTCTCCATGAATCCGGTAATCGGTGATGTGACACCCTCGACCGGTTCAGTCGTGCTCTATATCAACAATCCCCTGTTTGCCTCCCTGCCCGAAGTCGATGGCGAGCAAGCATTTATCTTACTGATGAACCTGACCCGGAATATCTGTCGCGCGTATATCAAGCATGCGATACAAGAATGAAAAGACGTGGCTGGAACGGCAAGCAAAGCTTGCCTTGCTCGAACGTCGCTACGCGACTTGCTGGTAGCTCGAAAAAGCGAAGAGCGGTGCAGTAGATAGCTGTAGGGTGCGTTATAACGCACCAATTCCTGGAATGATTCCGATGCAATACGCTCACGCTATTGCACCCTACTAATTAAATGAAACACTGCTGAGCCTATGCTTTTTCGGGCCACTAGCAAGCATTGCTGCGCAATGCGGTCGAGCAAGGCGAGCTTTGCTCGCCGTTCTAACCACACTCTTTCCCAAGCCTCTCCGATACCCGCTCCGCTATCTCCGCCAGCCGATCCGTTCTCATCTCCGGATGCGGTTGCGCTGCATTCTGCAGCACAATCTCCACCGTTGGCGCTTCCGGCAGTCCGGCAGAGGCAGGAATTCGGTAGAGATCATCAGGTACACCGCAGGCGGATAGCATAGTCACCGCTTCACCCCGGCGCACCATCTCGATCAGTAATCCACAGTGGCCGGATACACAGATCACACTAAATGCTCTGCCCTGCTTGGTTAGTCCATCTACGACTGTCGAGTGGAATTTACAGTCAGGCTCCACCAGCGCTAACGGCAAAGGCGATTGCTGGTCGATAAAGGCCGCATCAGGTGCGATCCAGACCCCTTTATCCTGCAGCAGGAAGTAACCCTCCTCCTTCTCTGGTCGGCGGGTCAGTACCGAGATATCCAGCTGACCATCATCCATCAATTGACGCAGTTGCCCTGACGTACCGGTACGCACCTGCACCTGCAGTTCAGGCAGACGCTCGCGGATCTGCTCCAGCAGAGTGGGCAGCACACCGGTGACATAGTCATCCGGACAACCCAGCAACAGTGGGCGGCTATCGCTACCTGTAGATAACACTCCCAGTGCTTCATCATGCAGACGCAGAATCCGGCGGGCATAAACGATCAGTTT
>JAOXSA010000355.1 GCA_025800245.1 Amphritea sp.
CCTGGGATGTAAGACGATGAATAGATACGCGGCTTTAGTAACACAACCTTTTACACTCTTTACCTTCTTTCTGCTGATGGTGCTGGGTTTTAACCCTGCCTGGGGAATGGTGCCGGTAACTGATCAGGAGAAGACTGAGACTATTCGCGCTGTATTTCCTGCTCCGGCTGCTATCAGCCAGAAGCAACCGATTGTTGAAGGACGACTGCAGCTCAGAGTCATTACTGATGGCGAAGAGACCCTTGGCTACGCCTTTGAAACCAACGATGTGGTTAAGATTCCTGCCTACTCCGGTAAGCCGATCAATGTGTTGATCGTGATGGATCAGCAGGGCCAGATTCGTGCAACAAGGGTTCTGGAACACCACGAGCCGATCCTGCTGGTGGGTATCCCTGAGCAGAAGTTATTCGACTTTGCTGCCGCCTACGAAGGCCTGGCCGTTACCGATAAGGTGCGGGTTGGTGCCGGTAACAACGAGAAATTCGTTAATGTGGATGTTGTGGCGGGCGCGACCGTTACCGTCATGGTGGTGAATGAAGCGATAATGCGATCAGCCCGTAAAGTGGCTCAGATCCTTAATATTGCCGGACTTTCCGAGCAGGCCGTGGCGCCGCCTGCGACTATTCGCGCCGACGTGTTCAGTAAAGCTGAC
>JAOXSA010000365.1 GCA_025800245.1 Amphritea sp.
CTGAACAGTAACAAATAAGCCAGCAGCGACCGGGGATCTGGTCCCGGCTGCTGACTCGGCTCGTCCTGCTGAGTCAGCCGCTGGTCCTTAGGACTCCAACGCCGGTTCCCCAGGTGCTGAGTCCGATCCGGATTTTAACCCCGACGTGGAGTTAGAGTCTCATGATTCCTCCGCTGAGGGTGCTTCTTCCGATGAGGAATGTTCCGTAGATTAGGAGTCAGTAGCTTCTCAGGCTGCCTCTCCGCGCTCTTCGAGTCGCCCCAAACGTAGGCGAAACTGCAAGAACAAGTCCACTTCTCCTCCTGTTCCAGAGTCATTCCATTCTCCTTCCACGTCGCCTCTCGTTCCTACTGAATTGGCTCCTATCGACCTGGCCGCCTGGCTATCCCATCCACCCGATGAGAGCTGTGAGACAGACACCCGTCCCTCGTACTTGTGGACTGCAGCTGCCTTTGCGGTTGAAACTCAGGAGCATATCACGACTAAACAGAGTGAAAACCGTATAGTCTCGATCTGTTTTGATATGGGTGCTTCCACCATGGTCGTCTTAAATGGAAGATTGTCCCTTGATGAGCTGTGTGAAGCCGCCTCGCTTTACCAGGTTTCACTCGTGTCGGGAGATACCGCCCCTCCTGTAAGGTGTCGACCTTCCTCCGCCGGCGCCAGACAATCTAGCCTCTACTTCCCCATCTCCCTAGACGTAGGCGCTTCGTTACTTGTGTTTTGGTTTTGTTTTTGTTGTTTTGTGCAGTACTCTGCGGTTGGTCTTGACCTGTAATGTTTAAATGCTACCCGTCTAGTGTCCGGCCGTCGTGTGGCGTCCTTGTGATACCCTGTGTCCGTAATGTTGAGGTGGGGTTCCACTACCCATGTTGTTGCAGGCCGGTGCCCCTCAGGCTAGGTTCACCCATGCATAGGATTGCACACCACCTCCGTGGATAGGATTAGATGGTAAAGCCGGGACCATTACACTCACCTTAATCGGGGGCTGCCCGTGTGCCTA
>JAOXSA010000408.1 GCA_025800245.1 Amphritea sp.
AGAATCAACCTTAAGTGAACAGCATTGCGGCTACTGAGTCGGATTTTTTTATGGCTGTCATTCTGGGGATACAACATTTGCCTGTTTGCGAAAGCCACGCAGAATGTACGTTGTATCAGGCCGGGCATACTGCTATAAGAGAGTCAGGCGGTGATCCGGAGTGAAGCAACGGGGCTGCCATAAACGCATTTTTGGCTGGTTGTTCGTTTTCTGTTCAGTTCCGGTCAGTAAGATCTGTAAGACATTGCCTTATTGGTATTTTTTTAAAACCGGAGGTTGTTTTTTATAACAGCAGCCCCATCTTACAGAGAAGCGTTATACCGTTCTATGCGCGGCGCGGCTTGGACATATCGGCTGTCGCTGCCTTCGTTAAGAGGAGTAAGGTTCCCTATGGCACCACTCGAAGATAAAGAGATCACCACTGTTTCATTACCTGTTTTGCCGCTGCGTGATGTCGTCGTATATCCGCATATGGTGATCCCTCTGTTTGTTGGTCGTGAAAAATCGATCAAAGCACTTGAATCCGCAATGCTGCAGAATAAAGAGATTCTGCTGATTGCTCAGAAAAATGCATCCGATGATGAACCTGTCGGTAGCGATCTGTTTGAAATCGGTACTGTTGCCAGCGTGCTGCAGATGCTGAAACTGCCTGACGGCACTGTAAAGGTGCTGGTGGAAGGTGACTACCGTGCCCGCATCGAAAAACTGGATGAAACCGAAGAGTTTTTCAGCGCCGAAGTGGCAGTTTTGCCGGTGGAAGAGGTATCAGCAGGCGAAGCTGAAATCTATAAGCGTACAGCGCTTGATCAGTTTGAGCGTTTTGTTCAGGTGAACAAAAAAATCCCATCTGAGGTACTTACCTCACTGGGCTCTATCGATGAGATTGGCCGACTGGCTGACACCATCGCTGCGCATATGTCTCTGAAGCTGGAAGAAAAGCAGAAGATTCTGGAAATGCTCGGTGACCAGGAGCGCCTGGAGCACCTGATGGCGCTGATGGAATCTGAAATTGATCTGGTTGAGGTTGAGAAACGTATCCGTGGCCGGGTTAAGAAACAGATGGAGAAAAGCCAGCGTGAGTATTATCTGAATGAGCAGATGAAAGCGATTCAGAAAGAGCTGGGTGATCTGGACGAAAACGGCACCACCGACATCGAAGAGCTGAAGAAGAAGATCGACGAAGCGGGAATGCCGAAGGAAGCGCTGGATAAAACGCTGAACGAATTCAACAAGCTGAAGATGATGTCGCCGATGTCAGCTGAAGCAACGGTTGTACGTGGCTACATTGACTGGATGCTGCAGATTCCATGGTCTAAGCGTTCCAAAGTGCGCCATGATATGAAGCGTGCGGAGAAGATCCTCAACGAAGACCACTACGGTCTGGAAGAGGTAAAAGACCGTATTCTGGAATATCTGGCGGTGCAGAAGCGTGTCCGTAAACTGAAAGGCCCGATTCTGTGTCTCGTAGGGCCTCCGGGCGTTGGTAAAACGTCTCTGGGGCGCTCCATTGCCCGTGCAACCAACCGCGAATATGTACGCATGGCGCTGGGTGGTGTACGTGATGAAGCGGAGATCCGCGGTCACCGTCGTACCTATATCGGCTCTATGCCGGGTAAGCTGATTCAGAAAATGTCCAAGGTTGGCGTGAAGAACCCGCTGTTCCTGCTGGATGAGATCGACAAGATGGGTATGGATCAGCGTGGTGACCCTGCGTCTGCGCTGCTGGAAGTGCTGGATCCTGAACAGAACAGCACCTTCAACGATCATTATCTTGAAGTTGATTACGATCTGTCCGACGTGATGTTTGTCTGTACTTCTAACTCGATGAATATCCCGGGTCCGCTGCTGGACCGTATGGAAATTATCCGTATTCCTGGTTACACCGAAGATGAGAAGCTCAATATCGCGCGTAAATATCTGATTCCTAAACAGCTGAAAACCAACGGTCTGAAAGAGAAAGAGCTGACCATTGAAGATGAAGCGGTGACGGATCTGATTCGCTACTACACTCGTGAAGCGGGTGTCCGTGGTCTTGAGCGTGAGATCGCTAAAGTGTGCCGTAAGGTAATCAAAGAGATCGCTCTGGCTGATGATAAGAACGCTTCAATTACCGCTAACAGCGAAAATCTGGAGCAGTATTCCGGTGTCCGTAAGTTCAACTTCGGCGTGGCGGAAGAAGAGGATCAGATTGGTCACGTAACCGGTCTGGCGTGGACTTCTGTGGGTGGTGATATTCTGACAATTGAATCGGCAGTTGTACCAGGTAAGGGTCGTCAGGTTCGTACCGGTTCTCTGGGTGATGTTATGCAGGAATCTATCCAGGCGGCGCTCACTGTGGTGCGAAGCCGTGCTGAATCTCTGGGCATTAATCCGGACTTTAACGAAGAAAGTGATATCCATATTCACGTGCCGGAAGGGGCTACGCCGAAAGATGGTCCGAGTGCCGGTATCGGTATGTGCACGGCGTTAGTGTCTGTTTTAACCAACATTCCGGTTCGTTCTGATGTGGCGATGACCGGTGAAATCACCCTTCGTGGACAGGTTCTGCCTATTGGCGGCCTGAAAGAGAAGCTGCTGGCAGCGCACCGGGGTGGCATCAAGACGGTTATCATTCCGGACGAGAATAAGCGTGATTTGAAGGAAATTCCTGACAATATCAAAGCGGATCTCGAAATTTGCCCGGTTAAGTGGATTGATGATGTGCTCGAAATTGCACTGAAATACAGCCCTGAACCGCTCACAGAAGAGCAGAAAGCAAGCTTTTCTGATAAGAAAAAGCAAGCAAAAAATGAGCAGGGGCAAATAAAACCTCATTAACCCAAAATAGTGCCAAATCAGGCTGAAACCCGCTTGACACCTGATTTGCGCGCTTGGTATAAATTGTCCGACAACCTTGCTGGGCATGGACTACAGAATATATAAAAACGATTCATATAAGGGGAACAATGTGAATAAATCTGAACTGATCGATGCAATTGCAGCTTCTGCTGACATCCCAAAAGCCGCTGCCGGTCGTGCACTGGACGCTACTCTGGAGTCTATTTCTGGCGCTCTGCAGAATGGTGATTCTGTTGCGCTGGTAGGCTTCGGTACTTTTGGTGTTAAAGAGCGTGCTGCACGTACTGGTCGTAACCCACAGACTGGTCAGCCGATCGAAATCGCTGCGGCAACTCTGCCGACTTTCAAGCCTGGTAAGGCTCTGAAAGACGCGGTAAACAAGTAAGATTTGCTAGCGCCTGATCCGCAAGGATCGCTGGCTTCGGAGCGGTAGTTCAGTTGGTTAGAATACCTGCCTGTCACGCAGGGGGTCGCGGGTTCGAGTCCCGTCCGTTCCGCCACTATTTGAAGGAGATAGGTTAGAATACCTGCCTGTCATCTTTCATAGGCAACGGTTCGCGGTGAATTCCGTCCGTTCCGCCACTCTTCTTAAGATCCGAAATGCTGGATCGGGAAGTAAAAAGAAAGGCTATCTGCTTAGTGGGCGTGTAGCTCAGTTGGGAGAGCGTCGCCCTTACAAGGCGAATGTCGGGAGTTCGAGCCTCTCCACGCCCACCACTAAGTAGAGGATGAAAATCCGAACCGCTGCGGAGCGGTAGTTCCGCAAAGGTAAGAAGCCTATCACTGTTTATGTAGAGAGAGGTCGCGGGTTCGAGTCCCGTGTTTATATGGAGCGGTAGTTCAGTTGGTTAGAATACCTGCCTGTCACG
>JAOXSA010000418.1 GCA_025800245.1 Amphritea sp.
ATAAAAATCTGCTGGCCTTGATAAAGGGGCCACTGATGCATGACAGGTAGAGTTCCAGACTGGGACCAGGGGTCAAAAACTGCATGCGTGCCCATCACCCGGTCAGCCGGTGCAGCTCCATTGGGTGTAGCAGCAGGGTGAGGCACAGAAGCACGTGGACCTGCTGTAGTAGCAGTCGGTGCAGGCTGTGCGGGTATACCAGGCGCTGACACATTACTGCCACTCCCAGGTTTCGGCATCATAGCACTCTTTGGTCGAAGTCCATGCATATACTTGTCCCTTCCCTGACCGGTGGGGGGAGAAGCAACGGTAGAGGCCGGGCCCGCATGGCCGCTAGGAAGAGACCCAGTGGCAGCTGATGCCTTGGGAGCCGTCACTAAAGCTGCTCTAAGTACTTGTTGTCGTCTCACAATGGCGTCCATGAGCCAATGCAATTCTTCAAGGGACAGCACCGTAAGGTCGATCTGTGCAGCTCTACCAGCCATGAAAGTATGGCAAAGGGAAAAACCAAGGCAAAGTCAGACCCAGGGCAATATAGCACACAGGTTCCCAAGCAACCAGAGGCGAGTTCAGCTGAGCTCGGCAGGGGCAAACAAGCCTAACAAAGGGCAAACAAGTTCCCAGGCCCTCAGTCTAAAGAGAAGTAAGTTCGGTGAATAAGCTCACCTAGTTACTCTCAGACAGGCAGGGGTGCTCGAGCCAACTACCGGCGGGAGCGTTTTGAGATGCGTCCAGCATATACAGCACCCTCAGTCTCATGGGTTTTAACACTCGTGAACATAGCCCCAGGGTGTGACCTAGTAAAACGTTTCCTCCTGATGTATTCACT
>JAOXSA010000420.1 GCA_025800245.1 Amphritea sp.
GCACGGGGCGCCTCGCCCCCTTTATGGCACGCGCGCACGCGGCGGTGCGCCCTGGTATCGAAGTCATCTATGTCGCGGGCCGTAGTGAAGATAAAACCGCCAAAACCGTTGCTGATATAAAGACTCACCTACCCCATTGCGATGTCATCAGCATCGAGAACCCAGCACAGATAGTGCCGGAAGTTGATCTTATCAGCTGCGCCACAGGCTCGCCGACGCCCCTGTTTAGCTATGCGGATATCCGCGCAGGTGTGCATATCGATCTGGTGGGCAACCATCATCGTGATCGCCGTGAGTGCGACTCAGCCACGGTTGCTACGGCACAGGTTTTTGTTGATAGCCGCCTGAACGTACTAAATGAAGCCGGAGAGCTGTTAATTCCGCTGCAGGAGGGAGAGATTACCGAAGCCCATGTACTGGGCGAACTGGCCGACCTGTGCCGCGGTAAAATCGAGGGCCGCACCGAGCACAACGATATCACGCTGTTTAAATCAGTGGGTAGCGCACTCTCCGACCTTGCTGCAGCGTATTTGGTGTACCAAGCATCAACCGCTTGATGTGTCAGCGCGAAGATGGGTATTGAGCAGCGCCTCCGCGGTCATGGGGTAACCGTGATGCCAGCCTTGCTGAAGATCAACACCCATGGTGCGGAGCTGTTGATCCTGCTCTGCCGTCTCCACTCCTTCGGCGACGGTGGTCAGGTTAAGCTGACGCGCTAAGGTGAGAATCGTTTTGAGAACATCAGCATTGACGGCATCCGTTCCCATCGCGGCGATAAAGCTCTTATCCGCTTTTAAGATATCCACAGGGAGCTCACGCAAATAGCTTAAGCCGCAATAACCGGTGCCAAAGTCGTCGATAGCAATCCGCACGCCTGCCACTTTCAACTGCTGTAGGGACTGACGAATCAGATCCGATGAGAGTGCCAACATATGACCTTCGGTAATCTCCAGCACCAGCCCCGGTATCTTCTGCTTATACGCAATGAAGCGCTCGATGGAGCGGCGATCGATCAAGTGCTGCGCGCTGATATTAACGTGCACCCAAAGCTCAGGCAGCTCGGCTAGCACGGGTGCCAACTCCTCTGCACACTGTTCTAGCTGCAAGGCCGTCATCTGTTTAACAAGCCCGGTACTCTCTGCCTCCGGTATAAAGGTGACCGGACTTTTTAGGCCCTCACTTGGATGGAGCCACCTCACCAACACCTCCACACCGACTAACTGACCGGTCTCAGAGCATCGTAAAGGTTGATAAAGATTAAAGAACTCACGCTGTTGAATGGCATGTTTTAGCTGATGAGCGGGATTCAGAATATAGCGCTGTAATAGTATCGAAAGCGCGAGGAAAAACAGGAAGACACCACTACCCGCCAAGAACCACATCGGCTGTACTGTCACCAAATTGGTGTACAACACATTCGATTCGTCGCTCACAACCACACTGAGATGCGGTAATGTCAGCAACGGCGCAAAGTGGATAACCTGCTCTCGGCCGTTATCAAATATACCCT
>JAOXSA010000432.1 GCA_025800245.1 Amphritea sp.
CCGGCAACTGCCCCTCGTTAGTGCGCTGATAATCCCGGTCAAAGACGTCATGCCCTTCACTCTGCATTTTCTCGAGCGTTTCCTGAACCTGTCGGGTCCAGTCACGCCCGGCCTGAATAATGCGTTCAAACCCACCGTAACCGATGATGAAACGGGACAGCAGCTCCTGAGTTTCCTCTGTAGCGGTTTCCAGATCACCGGAGAAATCTTTTGAACGTTCCATCTCATCGCGAATATCACCACTGATCGAAGCGATGCGCTGAACATGGCTATGGGATTCTTTATTGGTATAAGAAAGCTCATCCAGCGCCGAACTGATCGTTGCCAGCTGGGTATTCACATCCTCAAAATCGTGTACCAGGCGGGTAAACTGCTGACTGGTATCGCCGATAAAGCTTTCTGTATTGCGGGTATATTCGAGGATATTGACCGAATTCTCCTGAGTATCTTTAACCAGGTCAGCCATCACCACAATGTTAGCATCGATTTCGGACGTAGCATTCTGCACCTGCTGGGACAAATTTCTCACCTCATCGGCAACCACGGCAAAGCCACGACCGGCTTCCCCTGCACGGGCCGCTTCAATAGAAGCATTCAGTGCCAGCAGGTTGGTCTGGTCTGAGAAGTTCTTAACCATCGACAGAATCTCAGTGATCGTCGCTGAG
>JAOXSA010000438.1 GCA_025800245.1 Amphritea sp.
AGGTCAGGTTAGGTCACCAGGTCAGGTCAAAGTGCCGAGGTGCAAAATGACTATTTGTCAAGTTTCCGACTGCGCCATGGCCACAGTTTTAGATATATCAACGTCAAACTTTCAGGATTGCATGAGGCCTTCGGTACCTACGAAACGTATATCTCGGAATTTTGATTCTGCTGACCTACAGGGTGTAACAAAATTATCCGGACATCGTGTTTTCCCCTCATATCGGAGACCTGATACACCCGACGTTTTCAAACTTATTTGGTAATATAGCTACCATTCTGATCAATACTATCATGCAAGGGCAGGGGCACCCGAGCCACCAGGCTTTCCAGCATACCGGACTTAATCCACCTCCACGCTGTCTGGGCCGGCGCGGGCGACTGGATCGCAGTGGTGGCGGGTGCTGTCCAAACCAGCTCCTGCCGGATAATGGTTCATATATTGTCGACCGGGTCGAGATCAGGGCAGTCCCCGATCATACCCCGTTGGCCCAGGGTAATGGTAAGTTTTCCAGACACCAGTCTTTTGTTTTCTTGGCGCTGTGAGGTGACGCGCCGTCCTGCATGAACAGGGCCTGGTTTGGAGCTGGCGTCTGCGCGTGCTCGAAAACCGAGCCCTCCTGCGATGTGCAGTTGAATATATCCATGCACGTTTTGACTGGGATGTTGTTTCGGTATCACTTGCCATTGATGGTCGCCTTGTGG
>JAOXSA010000451.1 GCA_025800245.1 Amphritea sp.
TTTGTTTCAACAAAATATTTTTCAGAAGAGAATGAGTGATTTTTGTTACGTCGCTGTATGTTTTGATTACCACCTCGGTCAGCAGTAGCACATGCACTTACTCGATACTGGGCGAGTGTATCTTGCACGCTGGGAGCTTCTCAGATGCATGGCTACCGGGAAATGGGGCAAAGGCGACCGATGCGCGCACGCCAAGCTGAGCATGGCTCGCTGGTTTACAGCACAGAGCAGCCTGCTGTGTGTTTACATGGCCCCGAGCCGCAGGCCAGTTGTGAGCTGACCACGCCGCCCAGTATTGTGCGAGTGCATGTGCTGCTGCTGACCAAGGTGGCGACCAAAAGACTCAGCGACGTTTTGGACGCGCCCGGGCATCTCTTTGTGCAGACGCGGCGGCACCGGGACTGCCCAGTGCCCAGCAGACACCAGCTGAACGTGGTACAGCAGAGCTTAAAGCAGAGCTTAAAGGTACAGCAGGAATGTCTGGAAGGCACACCCTGAAAACGTACCGGCGATGACCGATGGTGACTATCCGACAGCGTTGTGGAGGCCGTCTCGCTGGATCGGGACGCCCGCCAACCCGGCCAGGCAGAAGCCGACCTGAACAGGTTCAGATGCCCAGCTGCTGTCAGCACAAAACTCCCGGACAAACCAGACACGTGTCTTCGATATCTCTGAGCTCAGAGGACGTTTTAAGCGATGCTTTCCGTATCATAGGCGGATCCAGGGGAACGACGATAGGACCCTGCCCCCAAAGCGCCCATATTAGCGCATATAGTCTTACTTCTTGTTATAAAAGGAAAACTAATAAACTTTTTATATGGATAAGTTTGCTTCAAACAATTTCTTAGATCACAAGGAAGCCAAAACCGTTGAGTTTTCAAAAATCGGGTAACCTTTTTTGGACCTCAACCGAATTTGGTCCCCCAAAAATGGCTGCCATAGATCCGCCTCTGTTTTATATGAATCATAAAATGGTG
>JAOXSA010000458.1 GCA_025800245.1 Amphritea sp.
GAGGATTATTCGGCCTGATATTGCTCTGGAACTGCACCTCGTTCAAGGCGATATCACGCCGCGCAGTCAATGCGCCGTGCGGTCGACCTTTGCGTTGCAATTTCTGGATTTTTCGGTCCGTTTTAGCGATGAATTTTAGGCGAATCTGATTGAACTTTTCAGCCTCTCTCTCATTTTGTGTCAGGTAGACATAGGTTTTTGGTGGGTTCTGTATAGGATTCATTTGCCTGAAGCCATTTGTTCTATTGGTAAATTCCTGCTCTCCTACCGCAAATTTATACATGTCTTTTGTAGCAAAGGGCGCATATTGAATTTTCAGAGGTGCGTTCACGTTTCGGGGAGGGACGACGGGAATAGTATTTGGTTGGCCCGGTATCGGCGCCAGCCCGTTCGGATCCACCAACGTCATCGGGTTGTTACTGACGAACAGATACATGTTCGGGCCGTCGGCAGGTCCGGACGGATCCGGAGAAATCCAGCGGCTGAGCCATGGGGCGTAGTAGCGGAAGCCGTAATAATAGAGGCCTGACTGGCTGTCGCGTTCCTTGCCGGAATAGCGATAGTGCTTGTATTTGGCCTCAGCTTCGTTTTTCGCAGACTGCACCGCTGTTCCGCCATAGGGCAGGTATTCCTCATAAGAGATCATGTCACCGCTGGCGTCGGTCTCCATGGTGGCCGACCCGAGATGGTTGTCCAGCGTGTAGCGATACTGTTTGTCTGTAATATCTGCCGGACGCCCGGTCTTCCATTCCAGATGCCTGACATTGAGGTGATTGTTGGCCCTGAGGTGGCAAAGCTCGAGTTTCTCGGTCAGGGTCTCGCTTCCCGGAGCACCGGACTTTGAGCTTCTGATTTCGTAGTCGCCGAAGTAGCGCACTTCGTCGATCTGCAGTACGGTCTCACCACTTGCATAGAGCTCGGTTACCTTGCGGGTCCGTTGGCCGGCTGCATTGTAGACGTAATATTCCGCATCATGCTTGCCGCTGGAGCGATTGATGATGATGACCTTCTGCAGCTGGTCCCTGTAGTTCCAGATCAGGGGTTTCGAGCCGATATTTTTCAGATTGCCGGATGCATCAAAGAAGCTGTCCACCTGGGCGGG
>JAOXSA010000467.1 GCA_025800245.1 Amphritea sp.
CAACATGCTGCATCCAGAAGCTGAGCAGCAGGTGCCGTACGTGACAGCATGCTTGCAAGATCGTCAAGGTCCAGTCATTGCGTCTACTGACTATATCCGTCTGTTTGCTGACCAGCTACGCGAATACATTCCGCACCGTTACAAAGTTCTGGGTACTGATGGTTACGGCCGCTCAGATACGCGTAACAAGTTGCGTGAATTCTTCGAAGTTAACCGTTACTACGTTGTTGTTGCTGCGCTTAAAGCGTTGCAAGAAGAGGGTAAGGTTGATGGTTCTGTCGTTGCTAAGGCCATTCAGAAGTTCAACATCAAGGCTGATCGTCCAGCACCGTGGACTGTTTAAGTCCGGTTTGAACTGACTATTGGCAAAGGATAAGTAGAGGACATTATTGTGAGTAAAGTCACCATTACAGTTCCAGATTTAAGCGGCGCAGAAGACGTAGATGTTGTAGAAGTGCTGGTTGCTCCGGGTGATTCAGTTGCGGAAGGCGATAGCCTGATCGCGCTGGAAACGGATAAAGCATCGATGGAAGTGCCTGCTGAGCAAAGCGGTACTGTTGTCGAAATTTTGATTAAAGAGGGTGACACCTGCAACGAAGGTGATGCCATTTTAGTATTAGAAGCAGGTGAAGCCGCAGCGGCTGCTCCGGCAGCAGAACCGGCACCTGTTGCTGAAGCAGCGCCAGCGCCTGTGGCTGAG
>JAOXSA010000475.1 GCA_025800245.1 Amphritea sp.
TGTTTACCCTTTACCGTATGGGTGTACGTAAGGCACTGCCGGTAGAGGATCAGGAAGGCTTCGTTATGCAGACCGGTTCGGCGTACTCTGCAGTCGATCTTGATCCACGTACTGAGTATGTTGAACCAGAGCAGCCCCTTAGTCATGAAGCGGAAACTGCGGTTGTGATTGCGGAAACTGACCCGGCAGCAGCGGTTAAAATGGCCCGGGCCCTGGCAGTGAATAACCCTGAGCAGGGTGCAGAAGTGGCTGCTGCGGTAGCCCAGGTACCGGGTATCGACGTTATGCGTCTTTATGAGGTGATGAAAGAGGCTGCACCTTATCAGATTCTCGAAATTACCCGCGCAATTGTAAATGCTAAACCTGATCTGGCATATGATCTGGTCAGTCAGTTGGCTGAATGGCATCCACAGCAGGTTGTACCGGTGGCGATCGAGATCGGTCGGGCGCTTCCAGAACTGCGGGTTGAGATGGCTAAAGTAGCGGTAGAGGCTGCGCCGGAGTCTGCGACTCAGGTTGCAGAATATTATGCCCGTGTGATGGCCGAGGAGCGTGAACAGATGCGTCCGGCTGACCGTGAAGATGATACCAGTGAAGAAGATGCCCGCGGCATTGTTTCCGAACTGTGGGAAGCGGCACCAGAACAGGCGCTGGATGTTGCTGCAACTGTTGCCAGTGCGGTTCCGGAAACGATTATTCCGCTTACCGAAGAATATCTGTCTGAATCAGATAGTGAGCAAACCGAAGAAACCGTTCCGGTCACTGTTCAGGAAGCGGATCAGGCGCAGACGGATGAAGAATCTTCTGAAGACGAACAGCAGAAAGCCATTGAGTGGCTCAAGCGAATGGCGGAGCTATCTCCGGAAACATCGCTGGATCTGGCGGTAAAAATCGTTGAAACCATGCCGGAAACGGCTGTTACCGTTGCTGCTGAAGTGGCCAGAACGATGTCTGAGCAGACAGAAACAACAGAAGAGCCAGAAGCAGATGAGGCTCCAATGGAACAGTCTGCTACTGAGGAGACTCCTGCTGAAGATGATCAGGCAATTGATGACGAAGAGGTGAGCCCGGCTGTTGAGCTGGTGAACCGGATCAGTGAAATTGTACCTGAGAGCACCGAAGAAGTTGCCGTAGCCGTAGTAGAGAGTCTGCCTGAGGCTGCATCCGATGTTGTAGATGCGATCAGTAAAGGTGAGGAAGCTGAAGAAGGGGAATGGGCCCATGATATCAGCGAACGTCCTGATGATTTCGAGCCTGAAGAGAAAGTTCAGGTGAGCGATAAATAATCCCGCTTTATTACCAGAAAAGGGCCTTATGGCCCTTTTTTTATTGCAAGCTACCGAGGTGGCTACCTGTCATAGAATCTCCGTCAGTCGATCTACCGCGTGTCTTAACTGCTCGATTGAGCTATGACTGAAGTTCAACCGTAATGTTCGATGTGCATTGAAATCGGCACTGTAATGGGGAGGATAGAAATGACAGCCAGGGACCGTTGCAACGCCTGCAGCCAAGGCTCGCTCGGCAAACTGTTCTGCATCTTCCTGCAGGGTTAACCACAGGAACATACCTCCCTCAACTTCATTAAATTGAGCCTGGTTGCCCAGTCTGTTCCTGAGGCTCTCTGCAAGTGCTGTATAGCGATCACGATAAACCTGTTTCAGCTTGTTCAGGTGCAGTGAGTATGTCGGACTCTTCAGGAATTCCAGCAGTACCTGCTGAAATGGTAGTGGGCTATGGAGATCCATAGCCTGTCGGGTGCGCAGCAGTTGATCGATCAGTTGCTCAGGGCCTGAGATGAATCCCAACCGGATGCCGGGCGTAACAGTTTTTGAAAACGAGTTAAGTTGCAGCGTTATGTCCGGGGCTAAGTCTGCCAGTGACGGCATACTCTCACCGATGAATCTCAGGGCCCTGTAAGGAGAGTCTTCCAATAGAAATACGCCATAGTGCTGGCAAAGTGATATCACTGCCTGACGGGTTTTCAGATCCCAGCACACACCGGTTGGGTTATGGAAGTCGGGAACTGCATAGAACAACTTTATCGCGGTAGTATGAAAGAGCTGTTCTAACTCTTCGAGATCCGGCCCGGTTGGCGTCTGTCTTACCGGACAGATTGTTGCACCACTGAGCTGAAATACCTGTAAAGCACCCAGATAACAAGGTGCTTCAAGCGCAATATGTGTATCACTGTCCAGATAGGTGCGGGCAATGATATCCAGCCCTTGCTGAGAGCCGCTGGTGATGATCAGCTCAGAATTTTTATCCAGGTCGTAACGACGACGCAGATCCTGACGTAATGGCTCGTATCCGGCGCTGCCGCCGTACTGGAACAGGTCTGGTTGTGCAGTTAGTGCTTCGATGTAAGGCTGGAGTTCATTAACCGGCAGAAGATCGCCTGCGGGTAATCCTCCGGCCAGGGAGATAATGTCCGGCTGCTGGCTGGCTGCGAGTATTTCACGGATATATGAAGGCTGTAGTTGTTGCCATTGTGTCGCGGTTTCCATTGCTATCTGCTCTGAGAAGTTAATCGTTGCAAGATAGGATAGAGGCGATTTAAGGTTTTATACTTGTCCATATAAAATACATTATTTGTCTCTTTATAACCTATTATTTGTTTATACAGTATCTGAAAGATGAGTAGTATCGATAACGCCCGGATCAACGATGTGCTGTATACGATCCACCGTGAGCTGAGTGGCGAGTTGACTGGCCGACGGCTGGCTTCCGTCGCAGCATATTCTGAACCCCATCTGCACCGTACTTTTAATCGTATTATGGGTGAAAGTCTGCACGCTTATGTGCGTCGGGTGCGGCTGGAGCAGGCTGCCAATATGCTCATGTTTGAATCGGATCGGCCCGTCGTGCATATTGCTGAGCAGTGTGGCTATCAGTCTTTGTCCAGCTTTACCCGGGTATTCAGAGAGCGTTTTGGCGTGGCGCCGGGGCAGTGGCGTAAGCAGCGTCAGGGCAATCACACTCAATCGGCTTTTCTGGATGATGATGAGATCCGGGCGGGGTTTGAACATATCGCAGAACTCAGCTTACCAGACCCGGAGCTCATCGATCTGGAATCCCGTCATGTTGCTTATGTCAGGCATCTTGGTTACGGCAGGGCTATAAAACAGCCCTGGCAGCTTCTTCAGGCCTGGTGTAAAGCTGAAGGCAGAGATTTCAGTCAGCAGATCGGGCTGCATCATTCCAATCCGGTCTGGACCCCGTTAGCGGAATGCCGGTACGTTGCATGTGTCGGGATTGATCGTTCGCTTCAGAGACGGGGAGTGGTCAATAGTATGACCATTCCCGGTGGACTCCATGCGGTGTTCAGGTTCAGCGGAGTCTACGGTGAGTTATTGCCCTGGATTGGTAAAGTTCAGAGCGAGTGGTTGCCTGCCTCTGGCTTAAAAATGCTGCCCTTGCCGGCCTCAATAAACTATCACCGGAATCATTTTCTGGACCCGGAAAATGTCTTTGATGTAACCTTTAATCTACCTGTAAGCATTTATTAAGATACTTTCATATCTTGCTGATAAAAAAGAGAATATATGGATATTTCAGTCACTGTTAATGACCGTGTTGAGTCCGGTGAAGTCATTGAGCTCTATCAATCAAATCAATGGTCCGCAGCTGAAAAGCCTGAGCAGCTGATGGCAGGGTTGCGGGGTTCTCACAGTCTTGTGACGGCCAGAATCGATGGCAGATTGGTTGGATTGGGCAATGCGCTATCAGATGGCCATTTAGTCGTTTACTATCCGCATATGCTGGTCCATCCAGATTACCAGGGTAAAGGGATAGGCCGTCAGTTGATGGTGGCATTACTGGAGCGTTATCAGGGCTTTCATCAGCAGATGCTGACCGCTGACGGTGAGGCTATAGAGTTTTATAAAAAGCTCGGCTTCGAACGAGCAGGGCAGACCGAGCCGATGTGGATCTATGCCGGTAACGATCACTGAGATCATCTGTCAGCTAGCCATCATATATTGATACAGGCACTGTATCGGGCCTGGAAGGCCCTCGCTACAGCGTACAAAGCTGTAGTGAGGTGGTTCCAGCAAAAGACTCCCTGTCACGATCACTTCTAATCGGTGACATCCAGTGTTTCACCGTGCATATCACCGGCGATAGCCGCCAGATAGGTTTTTGCGGTGTCTTCGGCACTGATTCCTGAACTGCTATCCATTCCCATCATCTCCATGGTTTCCTTCACAAAGGCCGGCGCAACAACGTTCAGTCGGGCGTTCTCAATCTCCAGTGCAGCGGCTCGAACATAGCTTTCCAGTGCGCCATTGGCCATCGCTATGGATGCGCTGCCAGGTAGAGGGTAGCGAGACAGAATGCCGGATGTCAGAGTAATACTGCCACCAGCGCTCAGGTGTTTAAGTCCTGCCTTAGCCAGATTGATCTGTCCCATCAGCTTATTATTCAGCGCCAACTGATAGTCTGCATCTGTTTGCTCTGCCAGCGCACCAAACGCAGCCTGACCGGCAGCTGAGATGATCGAATCAAACTCACCTGCCTGATTAAACAACGCCTCAATAGAGTCTTTTGATTCCAGGTTGACCTGAAAATCACCGCTATTGTGGTTTGCTGTTACGACCTCATGATCGCTATTAAGGGCGGTTACCACTGCTTTACCGATGGTGCCCGATGCACCAATAACCAGAATTCGCATAACTGAAATCCTCATATCTCTGTTCAAATGATAGGGTTAAGATTACGTTTGTGCTTAAATATGAAAAACAGTTAAAAATAGAAATGATATTTCTTATTTGGTGAGATATGGATCTGATTCGGGCAATAGAAGTTTTTCAGACGGTGGTTCGTCACAGCAGTTTCAGTGCTGCAGCGAGAGAGCTGAATCTGGTTAATTCTGCCGTCAGCCGTTATGTCACCGATCTGGAAAAACGGCTTAACTGCCGGTTACTTAACCGGACTACCCGGAGCATGAGTCTGACAGCTGAAGGACGGTACTATCTGGAGCAGCTGGACCGGATTCTCGCCAGCGTAGAACAGCTGGATGCAGATGTAGAACAGCGGGAGCAACAGATCAGCGGCCATATATCTCTGACTGCGCCGTTGCATGCCGACCAGATGCTGGATCTTCAGGGCCGCCTTGGACGTTTCTTATCAGCGTACCCGGATGTCAGCCTTAACTGGCTCAGCGTCAATCGTTATGTCAATCTTGTGGAAGAGGGAATTGATCTGGCGGTCCGGGTGGGAGATCTGGCTGATTCATCCATGATGGCAAGAAAGATTGGCGATATGCAGGTCCGTTTTGTTGCCAGTCCGGACTACCTTGAGCGTTACGGCGTACCTGAGCAGCCGGCCGATCTGCATCAGCATCGCTGCATTATCGATAGTGCTAACCGTCAGCCGGCTCGCTGGGTTTATAAACAGAACGGCAGTGTCAGGCACATCAGTGTGCCGACCTCTTTGCAGGCTAATAATGGTGAAATCGTTGCCCGCTTTGCCGCTGACGGCCTTGGCATCGCGTCGTTACCCGACTTTCTGGTCGACAGCTTCATCCGTGAGGGACGGTTAGTCGCAGTACTCGAGGATTTTCGCCGGGACCCGGTGCCGGTAGCGTTGGTCTGGCCCGGCAGCCGGATGCTAAGCCCTGCGTTGAGAATGCTGATTGATGTAATGTGTGAAGGTCAGGTTCAGGATAATTTGCCCGATCCGGATTCCTGAACCACACTGAACTTATGAATTACCTGTCCTGCTGGATGGGGTTCGTCCGCTTAATCCTGCTCAGCTGTCTGTTAAGCTTATCCTATGGCGTTGCGGCAACCCCTTACCAGCCAATCCGCGAAATACCGGTTGTTAACCTGCCGGATATTGCGATCGCTTCCATTGATCAGCACGGACCTGTTATCTATTACAATCCGATACTGACGGAGATGGTCGGCCCCTGGGTCACCGAGTTTTTTCGCGCACATGAAATATTTCACCATCGACTTGGTCATCTGATGGATCGGGATGCGCTGGCAGATCCTGAGCAGCGTCTGGAGATGGAAAAACAGGCAGACTGTGAAGCGGCTAAAGTTGTCTCACCCTATGCTGTACTGGCCGCCGTGGAGTTCTTTATTGCGACTCAGGGACCTACCCGGGTTGATTCATTGCACCCGACCGGCTACGAGCGAGCAGAGACAATTCGTCTTTGTGGCGGAGATCGCTAGCCAATAGTCACAAGCGCAGGTAAAGTCGCCTTTTTTATATGCAGGGATTTGCTGTGAATCATCCGCGCCTGATCAGCCTGGTTCCATTTCTGTTTGTGCTGCTCTGGAGTACCGGTTTTATCGGTGCCAAGTATGCATTGCCATATATCGAGCCGTTCTATCTGCTGTTTGTCCGTATGTTAATCACTCTCGGAGTGTTTATCTGTCTGGCGCTTGCGTTACGTTCCCGCTGGCCTGATTTCAGGCAGGGAGGTCATCAGGCGGTCACCGGCTTTCTGGTGCATGCCTGTTATCTCGGAGGCGTCTTTGCCGCCATTAAATGGCAAATGCCAGCGGGGATCACCGCGATTATTGTGGGGTTGCAGCCACTGTTGACCGCTCTGATCGGCTGGCAATGGCTGGGTGAACGGTTGCGCAATCTGCAATGGCTGGGGTTGTTGCTGGGCCTGGTTGGGGTGGTACTGATTCTTCAGAGTGGTCAGAGCGCGGGTAATCTCGAACTGCGAACTGAAGCGGTTATTGCTGCTGTAATTGCCTTATTCGGAATCTCTGTAGGAACCCTGTATCAGAAGCGGTTCGGAACCGGTTGCGATCTGCTCACAGGGTCCATCTGGCAATACCTTTCCACTGCCGTAGCCATGGGGCTGCTGGCCTGGAGTTTTGAAACCCGCGAAGTGATCTGGGATCCGACTCTGATTATGGCGTTGGCATGGCTGGTATTCGGGCTTTCTGTCAGCGCAATTCTGTTGCTGATGTTTATGATCCGGGAAGGGGAATCAGCCCGGGTGGCCAGTTATTTCTACCTGGTACCGCCGGCTACAACCCTTGAAGCCTGGTTGCTGTTTGGCGAATCACTGAGCCTGGTTCAGTGTGGTGCGATTGTCCTCACCGTTTTGGGGGGTTATCTGGTACTTAAGCGTAGTTAGAGGGTATTGCTGGCGTTACTATCCTGCCATCTTTTTCTGCGACTAAAGTTGATACCGCTGTGACTCTGGAAATCCTGTTCGTATTCGCTCTGCTCCTGACCACTATTGCGCTGTTTATCTGGGATCGTATCCGGATGGATATAGTCGCGATGATGGTCGTGGTGACATTGGCGGTGTCAGGTGTGATAACCCCTGCAGAGACGGTTTCTGGTTTTGGTCAGTCTCTGGTCGTGATGATTGCCGGGTTGTTTGTCGTGGGGGAAGGGTTGTTCCGTACCGGCGTCGCTGCAGCTGTTGGTAACTGGATTCTGCGACTTGGCGGGCAGAATGAGAAACGCTTGCTGCTGGTCCTGATACCGGTCGTTGCCTCTATGTCTGCATTTATGAGTTCAACCGGTGCCGTGGCCCTGTTTATTCCGGTGGTACTGAGTATCTGCCGTACAGCGGGTTTACAACCCTCACGGATGCTGATGCCGCTGGCGTTTGCCTCGCTTATTGGCGGGATGATGACTTTGATCGGCACGCCTCCTAACATGGTGGTCAGCACACAGCTGGAAGCTGCGGGGCTGGAGCCATTCGCATTTTTTGACTTCACATTGATCGGAGCAGTGATACTGCTCACAGGTACTGTCTATCTGGTGTTTATCGCACCAGCTCTGCTACCCGATACCGGTGTACGTGAAACCCATCATCCGAATCTGAAGGAGTTTGCCGAGCGTTACGGCATCGAGGACAACCTCTATCAGTTACGGGTTCGTCAGGATTCCTCGCTGATTGGTGAGACGGTCTCTTCAGCACGGGTCCGGACCGGTTACGAAGTGGTTGTATTTGCGATCCGTCGAAACGGCAAGATGCTTTCATCGCTGATGCCGGTGCTCAGCGAGACCCGTATTCAGAGCGGCGATATGCTGATTGCTTATGGTGATCCTGCCGATGTTGAACGGCTCTGTGTAGAGCAGGGAGCGATGTTTTTCGGCTTTCCTGAAGATGAGCGGCAGCGGATAGGAAAAGAGTTCGGTGTGGCAGAGGTTATGCTGCACAACCGTTCGCCAATGATCGGTAAAACCATCAAGGCAGGGCGTTTCCGGGAGCAGTTTAACCTCAGTGTTATCGGTGTGCTTCGTGATGGTCAGCCACTGGCAACAGGCTTTAATGGAGAGCCTTTGCAGGTTGGCGATACACTGCTGCTGGCGGGCGGATGGCGGTTTATCGAAGCGCTTGATGAACGGCGTAATTTTGTGGTCCTTGAAACACCGGCAGAGATGACAGAAGTCTCGGCCCGATGGGGCCATGCGCCTTATGCCTTGCTGATTATGGTTGGGATGCTGGCACTGATGGTGAGTGGTGTTTTGTCGAGCCTGTCGGCCATCCTGCTGGCG
Source organism: Amphritea sp. (assembly GCA_025800245.1). Taxonomy (GTDB): domain Bacteria; phylum Pseudomonadota; class Gammaproteobacteria; order Pseudomonadales; family Balneatricaceae; genus Amphritea. Next base: position 8,482 of record JAOXSA010000475.1, read on the forward strand.
GCGATGGCAATGGTGGTAACCGGCTGTATCACCATGAATGAAGCGTATAAATCACTCAATAGCAGTTCGCTGGTACTGATCGCCGGCATGTTGCCATTGGCGCTGGCGATGAAGAAAACCGGGGCGCTGGACCTGATAGTCGGATTCTTGCTGCAATCACTGGGTCAGAGTACGCCACTGATTATCTGTGCCGGTTTGTTCTTGCTGACCTCCGTGCTGAGTCAGTTTATTTCTAATACCGCCACCACCGTACTGATCGCTCCGATCGCCATAGCGGTGGCTCAGAATATGGGAATGAATCCCGAACCTTTCATGATGACAGTGGCAATCGCCGCTTCAACCGCTTTTTCTACCCCGATTGCTTCGCCGGTCAATACGCTGGTTCTGGTTCCTGGTAATTATCGGTTCACCGACTTTGTCAAAGCCGGGCTGCCCCTGCAGATTCTTGCGCTGATCATCACACTGACTGTAACACCTATGGTATTTCCGTTCTGACTAACCGGACATAGGTCGGCAGCGGCATTATCTGGAAGTAATCCCGGGTCTGCTTGAGAAGCCCCATTGCTGCAGGGCTTAAGGACCGGTTTTTACGGCTGACAAAGCATAATTCCCGTTCGATAACCGGATTCGTCAGCGGCAGGAAGTGCAGCTCGTTGAATGCTTCGGTGCTTGCAGCCAGGGCGGGCAGAACAGCAAGGCCTAATCCCTGGCGGATCAGTGCGGCCAGCCCGGCCGGATTAGATACCTCAATACTGCCGTCGAGACGATCCGGCAGTCTGGCTTGTTCCCGGATACGGTTCAGTTGTGCACGAATACCGGTGTCGGCTGACAGATAAAGCAGATTCATATGGCCTAACTGCAGCCAGTCGATCTCATTCAGGCTACGAATATCAGAGTCAGCCGGTACAACGATACCATAGCGGTCGGTCAGTAGTGCCTCGTAATTCAGTTCGGGGTCGTTTGAGTGATTAGCACCGATGCCAAAATCAACATCGTTCTCCAGTACCCGTTGTTCTATCGCGCCTGCACTGTCGTCACGTAAAGAGATCCCGACGCCCGGGTGCTTATGGTGGTAGGACTGAATAACCGGTGGCAATAACTGACTGATGGTTGAGGGTGAAGCCGCTACAGCCACCTGGCCCTGTTGCTGGCTGGCAACGGCCGGAGGTCGGTAATCGCGGTATCGAAGTCCGAAATCAGTCGCTCTGCTACTGAGCGGAACTGCTGACCTTCACGGGTCAGCACAACACGGCGGGTAGTGCGGTCAAACAGAGTCAGGCCGATCTCCTGTTCCAGCTGTTTAACGGTTGCTGTCAGAGTGGATTGGGTCAGATGCAGCCGTTGTGCTGCCTGAGTGAAGCTACCGCACTGGGCGACTTCCCGGAATGCCCGCAAATGACGGATTGAAAGATTACTACTCATTATTCGCTATAATCAATTAATCAATAGAATTTTATTGTTTGAATGATAAATCGGTTTTCTGCATCATATCCAGCAGTTTTTGTGCGCTACAGTAATAACGAGTACAGCCAAATATGCGCACGCAGTCAGAACAGGTGAGAGATGATTCCACGCATTGCCGAGATAGACAGTACCCAGCAGTTGTATCTGGACTTTATAGAGAACCTTAAGAGTAGCCACTTTGAAGGTGAGCTGAATCCCGATTATGCCAACCGGGTGGTTCTTTCAACTGATAACAGTATCTATCAGATCCTGCCTCAGGGTGTGGTTTATCCGAAGTCCGTTGAAGATCTGGTATTACTGGCCGGGCTGGCGGCAAAACCCCGTTATAAGGATGTCGTGTTGAGTGCCCGTGGCGGTGGTACCGGCACTAACGGTCAGTCACTCACTGACGGCCTGGTCGTTGATGTGTCCCGGCATATGAATCAGATCCTTGAGATCAACGCTGAGGAGCGCTGGGTACGGGTGCAGTCAGGGGTTGTGAAAGATCAGCTGAATGCTGCGCTAAAGCCTTATGGTCTGTTCTTTGCGCCGGAATTGTCGACCAGTAACCGGGCCACGATTGGTGGGATGATCAATACTGATGCCAGCGGCCAGGGCTCCTGCCTTTATGGTAAAACCAGAGATCATGTGCTTGAGCTGAAGTCAGTCTTTCTCGATGGCGTACTCTGGAATTCTGCTCCTGTTAGTGAGGATGAGCTGGCAGAGATAAAACAGCGTGATGATCGGGTTGGTGAAGCGCATCGTATTGTTGATGAAGTCTTTACTGAACACCGGGATCTTATTGATGCCAAGTTCCCTAAGCTGAATCGCTGCCTGACCGGCTATGATCTGGCGCATATCCGGGATGAAGAAGGGCGCTTTAATCTCAATTCGGTACTTTGTGGTGCCGAGGGCTCACTGGCGTTTATCGCCGAAGCTAAGCTGAATGTTCTGCCGATTCCCAAATTCTCTGCTCTGGTTAATATCAAGTACGCCGGGTTTCAGGACTCTCTGGAGGATGCTGCTGCATTGATGGACTGGAATCCTACCTCCATCGAGACCATCGATTCCAAAGTGCTCAACCTGGCCATGAATGACATCATCTGGGATACAGTTAAAGCCTACTTCCCTCAGTCTGATGATGAGCCCGCGATTCAGGGGATCAACCTGGTTGAGTACACCGCGGATGATGAAGATGAACTGCGTGAAGCGGTTGAGAAACTGACCAGTCATCTGGAGTCGATATCCGGTGAACCCGGTAAGAGCTTTGGTTATTCCGTGGTCTATGGCGGTAATGAGATCAAAAAGGTCTGGGCGATGCGTAAGAAGGCGGTGGGCCTGCTAGGCAATGCCAAAGGACAGCAGCGTCCGATCCCGTTTGTAGAAGATACCGCTGTACCGCCAGAGAATCTGGCCCCCTTTATTAAAGAGTTCCGCGAGCTGCTGGACAGCCACAATCTGGCCTATGGCATGTTCGGTCATGTGGATGCCGGTGTACTGCACGTACGTCCAGCGATGGATATGAAAGATCCGGTCGAAGAATCTCTGATACGCACCGTCACCGATGGTGTCGTCGCGCTGACACAGAAATATAAAGGCCTGCTATGGGGAGAACACGGTAAAGGGGTGCGTTCAGAGTATGCGCCTGAGTTTTTCGGCGAACTGTATCCGCAGTTACAGCGCATTAAGGGCACATTTGATCCGGCCAACCAGTTGAATCCCGGTAAGATCTGTACACCGTTGATCGACGGTGCCGAACTGTTAAAAATTGATGCTGTACCTACCCGTGGGCAGTATGATCGCCAGATTCATGAGCATGTCCGTGATGAATACAATCAGGCGATGTTCTGTAACGGCAACGGTGCCTGCTATAACTTTGATCCTAACGATGCTATGTGTCCATCCTGGAAAGGCACACGTGAGCGGAAGCACTCCCCGAAAGGTCGCTCATCGCTGGTAAGGGAATGGTTGCGACTGATGTCGGGCCAGAATGTAGATCTGGTGCGTGAGGCGAATAAAGCCCGTTACGGTTCATTTATCCGTACGCTGCCTGCCCGCATCCGTAACACTGTGGCCAAGCGCCGTGGTGAGTATGATTTCAACCATGAAGTGCATGATGCGATGATGGGTTGTCTGGCCTGTAAGTCCTGCGTGGCTCAGTGTCCGATAAAGGTTAATGTACCGGAATTCCGGGCTCGCTTCCTGGAAGTGTACTACGGCCGCTATCTGCGCCCGCTGAAGGATTATGTGGTAGGCAGTCTGGAATATATGATTCCCACTCTGGCCCGTTTTCCTGCGCCCTATAACTGGCTGATGACCAACCGGGTCAGCCGTGGTTTGATGCGCAGCTGGATAGGTATGGTCGATAGTCCCGCGATTTGTACCAATAGTCTGAAGCAGGGGATGGATGCCCGTGGGGTTAAGTTTGCTGATCCGTTACAGCTGAAGGCGCTTTCTGAGCATCAGAAGAACAGTTCTGTGGTGCTGGTACAGGATGCTTTCACCAGCTATTTCGAGACGCAGTTGGTGCTGGATCTGATTGATCTGTTACACAAACTGGATATCACCGTATGGGCCGCTCCTTTCAAGCCAAACGGTAAGCCCCTCCATGTGCATGGTTTCAAGGGGGCATTTGAAAAAGCGGCAGATGCTAATACCGCAATGCTGAAAGCGTTAAGCGAAACCGGTATTGAGCTGGTTGGTATAGATCCTTCAATGACTCTGACCTACCGGCAGGAATACCTGGAGGATAAAGTCCGCTCTGCGGTTCCGGTTAAGCTGATTCAGGAATGGTTGGTGCATGAGGCAGATCGGATCTCTGACAAAACTGGCGGCTTAACATCAAACAGCTATAAATTGCTGGCGCATTGTTCCGAGAAGACCTCCGCCGCAGCATCAATTGCGGACTGGCAGAAAATCTTTGCGGCATTTGGTCAGACACTGGAGTTACAGGCGAGTGGCTGCTGCGGCATGTCCGGTACCTATGGCCATGAAGCTGAAAATTACGCTACATCCCGCAAGATCTATGACCTGAGCTGGGCGGAGATTGTTGCTGATCCGGCCAATAAAGGCCGCTTGGTCGCAACCGGTTATTCCTGCCGATCGCAGGTTAAGCGTCTGGATGAGCAGCAACTGCCGCACCCGGTGCAGGTTCTTTCTGAACTGCTGAAGTAATTTATGTTCAGGCCTGCCAGTGACGGCAGGCTTCTCTGCTCTTTGAAGAAACTGTTGCCGGGCAGTTATCAGTTATCCTGATCGTTACTTGCCTGTTCCTTTGCTTCTTTCTTTGCCTGCTGTGCTTCTGCGTAGGAGCGATCCATTTCTCCGTACTGGCGTTCATAGGCTTTAGGGTCAGAACGCCAGAGCCGGTAAAGTTTACGGTCGTTCTTAGCCATGGGCGGTGGATCGAGGCGACGACGCTGAATTGCCTGCCAGGTCACGGGTATAAATACCACAAGAATAAACACTAATACCCCGAGCCATTTGTACTCTTCAGTCATCAACCTGAACCTTAAAACCTGAAATTATTCAGTTAATTATACCTGTATCAGAGACAGTGCAAATACACAAAGTGAGAGGTATTCATGATATCCGTCAGGGGTTATCGCGCGCTGTGATGTATTATTAATGCGGGGGGGATTTTTATATCCTGAAGTAAGGTTGTAGTTTATGAAAATCAGTCAGCTGTTTAAATCATCAGCTCAGCTGTTGAGTGAGTCCCTGGATGAACATGTCACCTCTGTTTTCTCTGAGGAGTTGCAAAGCCAGTGTAAAATTTGGGTCATCAGGGATGAGAATGGTTTTCTGATTCTTCATCATGACGACTGCAGTTGCATTCCGGTCTGGTCTGACCGCTATAAGATGCTCTCTTTTCTGGAAGGTAAAAATGACACCCGCTGGCGCTCAATGGCAGTGCCTGTGCATCTGTTTTTTACTGTGTGGTGGCCTGAAGTGCGCCACCTGTCCAAAGGAGTCGGGATCAATTGGTGCGGCAAAGGAAGCCAGGAGTGTATCGTTACCGGCGAAGAGTTTGAGCGGCTCGCGGGTCGCTGATATCAGAAAACTGAGATTGCTGAGAATCAGCTTCAGATGAAATCTCAGATTAACAAATAACAGGATAAGGACAGGGTAGTGAGTAAACGCAGGGAGAAATGGGATCAGCGTTATCGTGACAAGTCAGATGCTGCTCCCGGAATGCCTGGTTTCCTTCTGCCCTGGCTGACGAAACTTCAGGATGGGAGACTACTTGATCTGGCATCCGGTGATGGCTCCATTGCCCTTAATCTACCTGACCGCTTTGAAGTCTGTGCGGTAGATTTCTCGGAAGTCGCGTTGCAACGGTTAGAGCAGTTCGCTGTCCAGAAAGCATTAGTTGTTGAAACTATCCAGACAGATCTCGAATCGACTGAAGCCCTGCTTTCTCTGGGACGATTCCAGTCCGTTATTATCTGCCGTTATAAACCCTCTGAAACACTGTTATTGCAGTTACCACAGATACTCCTGCCGGGCGGTTCGCTGATTATTGCGACCTTTAATAATTTACACCATCAAAAAAACGGTTTTCCTGAACGTCTGACTCTTCAGCCTGATGAACTTTCAACGATAGATGGGTTAAATCTGATTGAGTACCAGAATGGTACTGAATCCGGTGATAGCATCGACGTATATCTGTTTCAGAAGCCAGGCCATTAGCCTCGGTTAATCGTTCTTATTTTGTGCAGCATAAAGCTGTGAATTGATCTCAGACTTGCTGCTCCCCGGAAAACCGCCTTTAAAAAAATGGCACAAAAAAAGGAGCCTGATTACGGCTCCTTCCTGTCTCTGATGAGTTGATCGTTGTTGATCAGCCTGCCATCAGCTGGATTGCCTGGTTGGCAACCGGCAGCAGTTCACTACCGTCATTTTCACGGTATTCGATAATCTGCTGCTTCATACTGCGGGCCCAGAACTTACCCAGATGGCTGGCAACCATCTGTGCTGCTTCTGCTTCATCGCCGATATGGGTGTTGTTCGCTGCGATCTGATTCACCATCTTGATCAGACTGTTCAGTTGATGATTTCCCATGTGTATTCCTCTTAAGCTTCTTCCGCATCTGTCGCGGAGGATGCCTGATTGTAAATTACGTGTCGACCCGGACGGGCAAAGCCGATCAGGTTCATACCTGCTTCCTGAGCCAGTTTCAGTGCCATTCTGGTCGGCGCTGAGACTGCAACCAGTGTGGCAACACCACAGCTGCTGGACTTATGCACCATCTCATAGCTGGCCCGGCTGGATACCAGTACAAACCCCTGAGTCAGGTCCGTTTGACTGCGCTGCAATGCGCCCAGCAGTTTATCCAGGGCGTTGTGACGACCAATGTCCTCCCGTAGCATCTGAATAGTACCGTCGGGTGCACACCAGGCAGCGCCATGAAATGCGCCGGTCAGCGATTGCAGTGGCTGCTGGCTGGTCAATTGACCAACTGCGGTTTTAACCGCTGAAGCACTGATCACGGGCTGGGTCATTACTGCTTTAACAGGGCGGATCGCCTGTTGAAGAGACTCGGCACCGCATAAACCACAGCCGGTACGACCGGTGAGGTTGCGACGGCGCTGTTTAAGCTGCATTGAGCGCTGAGTGGTAATCGCCATGCGGATCTCAATACCGTCTTCGAGACGTTCGGAGTCACCCACCAGATCGATCTCATAGATCTCTTCCGGTGTTTTAACGATCCCTTCACTCAGGCTGAAACCGACTGCAAAGTCTTCCAGATTATTCGGGCTGGCCATCATTACCACATGGGAGATGCCGTTGTAGACCATGGCTACAGGGATCTCTTCGGCGATGCTGTCCAGCGCGTCGATCTGATCATTTTGCTGACGGCGGATAACAGCCGCCTGAGCGTGGCACTGATCCACCCCCAGACTGATGCTGCTATCTTCCATATGCTCTTTATTCAGCGCCATTGCTCTCGCCTCAGGCCTGCGTCTTCTGCTTACGGCCTTCCTTCAGGAAAGACTGCTGCTGGCTGTTGAACTCTTCGTAACGTTGCTGCCACTGAGACGGCTCGGTTACTTTGACAACCTGTACCGCTGTTACCTTGTACTCAGGGCAGTTAGTTGCCCAGTCAGAGTTATCCGTTGTAACAACGTTGGCACCGCTGGCAGGGTGGTGGAAGGTGGTGTAAACCACGCCCGGTTGCATACGCTCAGCAACTTTAGCGCGCATCACCGTTTCACCGGCACGGCTGGTGATACCCACCCAGTCGCCATCGTTGATACCGCGATCTTCAGCGTCCACCGGGTGCAGCTCAAGGATATCCTCATCGTGCCACGCCTGGTTGTCGGTACGACGGGTCTGAGCACCTACGTTGTACTGAGACAGGATGCGGCCAGTCGTCAGTAGCAGTGGGAACTTACGGGTGGAGCGCTCCTCGGTTGCCACGTACTCAGTAATCGCAAAGTGACCCTTGCCGATCGGGAAGCTCTCCAGATGCATGGTCGGTGTACCTTGTGGAGCCTCGGCATTACATGGCCACTGAATGCTGCCCAGCTCTTCCAGACGGTCATAGCTGACGCCGGTGAAGGTTGGTGTCAACTGTGCGATCTCATCCATGATTTCAGATGGATGGCTGTAGTTCATCTCGTAGCCCAGCTTGTTAGACAGCGCTACAGTCACTTCCCAGTCTTCCAGGCCAGACAGTGGTGGCATTACTTTGCGGACGCGGTTGATACGGCGTTCGGCGTTGGTAAAGGTACCGTTCTTCTCCAGGAAGGATGCACCTGGCAAGAATACGTGAGCGAACTTGGCGGTCTCGTTGAGGAAGATATCCTGAACCACCAGACACTCAAGGTTGCGCAGTGCAGCTTCAACGTGGTTGGTGTTCGGGTCTGACTGAGCGATATCCTCACCCTGACAGTACATACCCTTGTAGGTGCCATCCAGCGCCGCGTCGAACATATTAGGGATACGCAGACCTGGTTCGTTATCCAGTTTTACGCCCCAGACTGCTTCGAACTTAGCCCGGACCTCATCGTCAGCAACGTGCTGGTAACCTGGCAGCTCATGGGGGAAAGAGCCCATGTCACAGGAACCCTGTACGTTGTTCTGACCGCGCAGCGGGTTAACGCCCACGCCTTCACGGCCGATGTTACCGGTGGCCAGCGCCAGGTTGGCAATACCCATTACCATGCTGGAACCCTGGCTGTGCTCGGTTACACCCAGACCGTAGTAGATCGCGGCGTTGTTCGCTTTGGCGTAGATCCGCGCAGCGCTGCGCAGTTCATCGGCAGGAATGCCAGTGATCTCAGCGGTGTTCTCTGGTGCGTGACGCTCCTCAGAGATAAAGCTGCGCCATGCCTGATACGCGCCGTCGTCACAACGGTTGGCGATAAAGTCTTTATCTTCCAGACCTTCAGTGATTACCACGTGCGCCATTGCGTTAATAAAGGCAACGTTGCTGCCCGGGCGCAGTTGCAGGTGGTGCTGTGTCTGAACGTGAGGGCTCTTCTTAACCAGATCGATCTCACGTGGGTCAGCGACGATCAGCTGAGCGCCCTGACGCAGACGTTTCTTCATCAGCGAGCCGAATACCGGGTGCGCATCAGTCGGGTTAGCACCGATAACCATCACCGCATCAGCCTGCATGATGGAATCGAAGGTCTGTGTACCGGCAGACTCACCCAGCGTGGTCTTCAGACCGTAACCGGTTGGTGAGTGACATACACGGGCACAGGTGTCTGTGTTGTTGTTACCGAAACCGGCACGGATCAGTTTCTGAACCAGATAAGTTTCTTCGTTGGTACAACGGGAGGAGGTGATACCACCGACACTCTCGCGCCCGTATTTTTCCTGAATGCCTTTCAGTTTATCTGCGGCGAAAGTCAGGGCTTCATCCCAGGAAACCTGCTGCCATGGCTGATCGATAGAGTCACGGATCATTGGCTTGGTAACACGATCCTGGTGGGTCGCATAACCGAATGCAAAGCGGCCCTTAACACAGGAGTGACCGTGGTTCGCCTGACCGTCTTTGTACGGCACCATGCGGATCACTTCGTTGCCTTTCATATCGGCCTTGAAGGAGCAGCCAACGCCGCAGTAAGCGCAGGTAGTCACCACCGAGTGCTCTGGCTGACCTTGCTCGATAACGCTGTTTTCCATCAGTGTCGCGGTCGGGCAGGCCTGAACACAGGCACCGCAGGAGACACACTCAGAATCGAGGAAATCTTCGTTCTGGCCCGGTGAAACCTTGGACTCAAAACCACGACCGTCGATAGTCAGTGCGAAAGTACCCTGAACCTCTTCACAGGCACGGACACAGCGGGAACAAACGATACATTTGCTCGGGTCGAAGGTGAAGTAAGGGTTAGAGGTGTCTTTCTCGGCAGACAGGTGGTTGTTGCCGTCGAAGCCGTAACGGACTTCACGCAGGCCCACAGCACCGGCCATATCCTGCAGTTCGCAGTCACCATTACTTGGACAGGTCAGACAGTCCAGCGGGTGATCGGAGATATACAGCTCCATGATGTTGCGGCGCAGGCGGCCCAGTTTGTCGTTCTGGGTGGTAACCTTCATACCTGCTTCGACAGGCGTTGTACAGGATGCCGGCGTACCGCGGCGACCTTCGATCTCCACCGCACAGATACGGCAAGAACCGAACGCTTCCAGATTGTCAGACGCACACAGCTTCGGAATATTGATATCTGCTTCAGCAGCAGCACGCAGTACAGACGTACCCTCAGGTACGGTAACGGAAACACCGTCAATTTCCAGCGTGATCAGGTTTTCTGAGAGGCTGGCAGGCGTGCCGTAGTCTTTATTTGGATCAAAATGTTGCAACATGATCGGGCTCCTCTCAGTGCTTAGGTTCAACGCTGCGGTTAAAATCTTGCGGGAAGTACTGTACGGCACTGCGTACCGGGAACGGTGTCATACCGCCCATCGCGCAGAGAGAGCCGTCGATCATGGTGTCGCACAGATCGTTCAGCAGTTCCAGATTGGCTTCACGGTTGTCGTCGTTACGGATCTTGTCGATCACTTCAACACCGCGGGTAGAGCCGATCCGGCAAGGGGTGCATTTACCGCAGGACTCTTCAACACAGAATTCCATGGAGAAACGCGCCTGTTCGGACATATCAACGGTGTCGTCAAATACCACAACACCACCGTGACCCAGCACCGCACCGATAGCAGCAAAGGCTTCGTAGTCGAGTGGAGTATCCCACTGGCTCTCAGGCATGTAGGCCCCCAGTGGGCCGCCGACCTGTACTGCACGCATCGGACGGCCGGAGAATGTACCGCCACCGAAGTCTTCCAGTAGTTCTTTAAGGGTAGCACCGAAAGCCAGTTCGATCAGACCACCACGTTTGATATTACCGGCCAGCTGGAACGGCAGGGTACCGAGGGAGCGGCCCATACCAAAATCGGCGTACGCCTGAGCGCCCTGAGACATGATGTAAGGGATTGCTGCCAGTGACAGTACGTTGTTCACGATAGTTGGCTGACCAAACAGACCGACGATAGCTGGCAGTGGTGGTTTAGCACGGACCAGACCGCGTTTGCCTTCCAGACTTTCCAGCAAGGAGGTCTCTTCACCACAGATGTAAGCTTTCGCGCCCAGACGCACTTCCAGATGGAAGGTCTTGCCGCTGCCCTGGATGTTCTCACCCAGGAAGCCGGCTGCTTGAGCTTTTGCGATTGCTTCGTTCAGAATCTGGTGTGCTACCGGGTATTCAGAGCGCAGGTAAATGTAACCCTGATCAGCACCAACGGCGAGACCGGCAATGGTT
>JAOXSA010000477.1 GCA_025800245.1 Amphritea sp.
AAATTATTGTCATGGATACAATTTCACGATGGCCCGTGCCCGTTATAAACATCTGGTGGATAAACTGGCGGCAGAGATCCGCGCCGGTGAACGTCTGCCCGGTACTCAGCTACCGACTCATCGACAGTTAGCCGCTCAGGAAAACGTGGCGCTGGTCACCGCATCGCGGGTCTACGCGGAACTCGAATCCATGGGGCTGGTTAGCGGAGAAACCGGCCGGGGTACCTTTGTACGGGAGACTACTCTGCCGCTGGGTCACGGTATTGATCAGCAACCGATCCCGGAAGGCGCTGCGGATCTGAACTTTAATTCCCCATCGATGCCCGGTCAGGCAGACATGCTCAGAACAGCGCTGCGTCAGCTAGCATCATCCGGCGATATCGAGTCTCTGCTGCATTATCAGCCTCATGCCGGACGCCGTCATGAACGGGCTACTATCGCTCTGCATCTTGAAAAGCGGGGGCTGACTATCAGCAGTGAGCAGGTGGTGATTGTCAGCGGTGCACAACAGGGGCTGGCGACAGCCACCAGCGCATTGCTGATTCCTGGCGATATTGTCGTAACTGACGAGCTGATCTATCCGGGATTTAAGGTACTGGCTGAAGTTCAGAAACTCGAACTGATCGGCCTGCCAGCCACACAGAAAGGTCATGACCTGACCGCACTGGAGCAGCTTTGCCAGCAACGCCCGGTAAAAGCGATCTATACCATGCCGACACTGCATAACCCGATGGGCTGGGTGATGGATCTGGAACACCGCGAGGCACTGATCCGACTTGCCCGCAAATATAACCTGTGGATTATTGAAGATGCTGCCTATGCATTCCATGCAGAGAGCCCCCCGCCACCGCTGGCGGCGCTGGCTCCAGATATCACCTTGTATATCTCCGGCTTCTCCAAGAATATCGCCACCGGATTACGGGTCGGCTATATAGCAGCCCCCAGCAGCTGCATCCCGGCGATTGAGCGGGTTGTCAGGGCGACCAGCTGGAATACCCCGGCGTTGATGACGGCGCTGGTATGTCGCTGGATTGACGACGGCACCGCCGACCGGCTGGAAGCGGAAAAGCGCGCCGATGCCCGGCAACGGCAACAACTGGCCCGGGAAATACTGGCAGGGCTGGATTATGTCGCGCATCCGAACGCTTACTTTATCTGGCTCAATCTGCCTGAGGAAGTACGGGCAGACCGCGTAGTCGCAACCCTGCTGGAACAGGGAGTTTCAGTTTCAACCGCAGAGCCATTCTCGACCTCTGAGCACCCGCCTCACGCACTGAGACTGGCGCTGGGATCGGTATCGGAAGAGCTGCTCAGAGAGGCACTGATAAAAGTACGTCAGGTGATTGAAAGCTATCCGCTATAACCGTCTTTGCAGGGTTATGTCGTTGAGTTAAGAAGTATTGCGAACAGGAATATCGGCGCTGGAAGCGCCTCGCTACAGAGTGTATTGCTGTAGCAAGGCCCTTATGAAGGCAATGCTATTCACTTAAGGTTGATTCTATAAAAGTGGTTTGATTGGACTTGTAGCGAGGCACGCCCTCGTGCCGACAAATCGTTTAAATCGGCA
>JAOXSA010000483.1 GCA_025800245.1 Amphritea sp.
GTGAATCTCGTCTTCATTTGTCCGTCCTTAAGTTGGGCAGACTCTACACAAAACTGGAAGAGATTCAGGGGCTCAGGTCAGCCTTGATGAACTCGCGGGGCGAGCGCCATTTCAAGCCGCTGTGTGGGTGGTAGTCGTTTTAGTCTTCGATCCAGCCTCCTATCAATCTCAGAACAGTTTCTGCGTCCGGCAGCGGATTGACGCGGACGTAGTCGCGCTTGTGCGTTTTGACGAAGGCTTCCGACATGGGGGCCAGTTCAACGGCACAGCTCCGAAACGGGCACACCGTTGTTTGTTTGTCGAAGGAGTGCCTTACTCAGTGCATCGCTGAATTTTGCGTTCTTCATCCGAATTTTCCTCAGTCATTTCTGTCGGAAAAACTCTACTTTTGAACACAACTAATTCCCCGGGGCAGTGGGCGAAATGGCCTAAGCAGTCTCGTGCTGTTCAAGTCCGCCGATCTGAGTCAGTAGTTTGACGATATCCGCAACCCCTTGGCGTTGACGCAGAGAGCTAAAAACAAACGGGCGTGTCTGGCGCATTCGCTGGGCGTCGCGGTCCATGACCTCCAGCGAGGCCCCGACATGTGGGGCCAGATCGGTTTTGTTTATAATCAGGATATCAGATTTTGTGATCGCCGGTCCGCCTTTGCGCGGG
>JAOXSA010000488.1 GCA_025800245.1 Amphritea sp.
GCTCAGAAGATGGAGCTACCTGAATTCCTGGAGCACTGCGCGCTGATGCAGGGCATCTGCCATAACACCGATGATCATCTGGAAGCGGTCAACGCCTTTGTCGAGAAGCGCTCACCAAACTACAAGGGTAAGTAAATAAAAAGGCAAGCAAATAGAAAGGCAAGTAAATTCAAATCCTGAATATATCGCCGTAAGGGTGCGCCTAACACTGTTCAAGACAAGTTGTTGGAGGCGCGCCCTCGAGGTGAATTACTTTTAATTAGTCCATCAGACCTTCAGCAATCGCTGACGTATCAACTTAATCAGTTCCGGTACAGCCTGCCTGATCCAGTACCACTGATATCGAAGTGTCAGCCTGAACCACCCCTGATCAGCATACTTACGGGCGCTGGTGATCAAAGGTAAAGAGATCCGTTTGAGCTTTATACCCTGCTGCCGGGCTTTCCACACCAGCAGATGATCTTCCCCATAGGCAGCGTGCTGCGGATAGCCCTGCAACCCTTCCAGGTCAGTGGCACTGAGACAAAAGCCCTGATCACCGAACGGTATCCCTAACCATCGGGAACGCAAATTAGCACCTAAATCATTGAGCCACATAGGACCATCACCATCGCTCAGAAACTTCAGATCAAAGTAATGGAAGTGAGCAGGAAAAGACCCGATGCTGGCGGTCAGCTCTTGCCAGTGTAGAGCCTGAATCCGACTATCAAGATGAAGAAACCAGAGATAATCTCCGGTGCACAACTGCGCACCACGATTCATCTGCTTCGCCCTGCCCTGATCAGTGACCAGATGATGGATATTGCCATTTGCAAGCGGAAGCTGTGATACCAGATGCTCCGATTCCGGACAGAAAACAAAGACGATTTCGGCAGCATGCTGCAGATGATCCAGCTGACCAAGCATCGGGCTCAGGCTTTGCTCGCCCGGCCCGACCGGAATCACAACAGAGATGGAAAGCTCATCGGCCATAACAAAAACACTGATCGCTGATTATGTTTCGCTGCAGGATGAACCGTACTTAAAGCAGGAGAAACAGCGATGGTGCTTCATGCTGATCCGGTGCTCCAGTGCCTGGCCCAGATCCTCACCCAGATCGTATTCCGGATCATCATCAACCAGAGTGCAGGCATACACCCTCATCCGGCCATTCTGCTTAACTATCATTTTACTGAAGGCACACATAAAGCTGCGCCGTGTATCTTCCGTGTGATACTGGGTCATACAGTTGGTCGAGATATCAGGTCCGTGACCGTCACTCCCCGGTGGCAGGAAATCCGGGAACGCGACAAAATTAATATCGCTCGGAATCTGGCGCTGAGTCAGCTGTTCACGGTATTGTGCTTCAATTGCCGGAGTATCCTCACCGTCTTTCATATGACGCGCCAGAGAGACATGAAAACCCAGATCGACCAGCGCCTTCATACCCTCGAGAGCACTGTCATACATCCCCTCACCACGGCCGGCGTCATGCTCTTGCGGATCAGGTGAATCGATACTGATACGGAAGCTGACCGGATGTTTACTCTGCTTCAGAACATCAAGCTGATGCAGACGCTTCTGCAATGCTTCTGTACCGTTGGTCAGTACCAGACAGGGCGCATACTGTGACGCCAGCTCAAGAATTTTAACGAGATCTTTGGCCAGAAAGGGCTCACCGCCGGTGAAGGAGAACTGCTCAACCCCCATCTCAACAGCCCGTTCGATATAGGGCTTTACGTCTTCCAGTTTGACCAATCCCAGACGCTGATCGCCGGGGCCGGAGCCTTCCAGGCAAAAATCGCAACTGAGGTTACAGGCCGTTCCGGTATGAAACCAGAGTTCTTTCAATTGATGGGGCTGAATATAACCTCGATCGGATCCATCGCCAGTCGAATACCATTCACGGCTGCGAATCAGCTCCATACAAACCTCTTTTTATTCATATAGTTATAGAATTTATTTTATGTAGTAGCTCTTGTCTTGCGGGACGCAGATCATGTTGCAGAGTGGTCCTCAAGCGTATCAGATCTGACTGATTATCGACATCGTAACCCGGCTGGCTGAAAGCAACCTGAAAACCTGAAGAACGACACAACTCCGCCAGCGAGTCTCCCAACGCCTCAGTACTCCAGGGCAATCCACTCAGATCAGGCCAGCACTCAACGCTCCCCATCGCGGTAACGCCACCATCGGCAGCAGGTCTCAGCGCTACCTGATCAGTCATTAACAGCTCGGTAAGAACCTGATAATGCTCCGCCATATGCTCGGGCGCATCAGTCCCGATAAATAACAAGCGTCGATGACCCATTTCACGTACCTTGTCATCTACAAAATTCAGTTTCTGTCCAAGATTGCCATCACATTGCGGCACCACCAGACAGTCCCGCTCAAGCAAGCCTGCGGCCCATTCCCGATCGGCTTCACCCGCCGGAGACAGAACAACGTTCCCAGGCCAGGCTCTGGCATCCTCCAGTGCACACTGCAGCAGCGCAGTGGCGACCTCATAAGCCACATCCTTGCCCAGCGTGGCCGCGATACGTTGCTTACCCTGCCCCGGTAATGGCCGCTTACAGAAGATAATCAGTACCGGCAGATCTGTAGATGAACTCATAATGCAAAAAAATCCCATAAAAAAGGCAGCGCTATGGCTGCCTTTGAAAAATCAGATTCCGCGGCTTAGCCCTCACGGAACCAGGTTGTACCTTCACGGCTGTCTTTCAGGATAATACCCTGAGCGGCCAGATCTTCACGAATCTGGTCCGCAGCAGCGAAGTCTTTCGCTTTTTTAGCATCAGCACGCTGCTGGATCATCGCTTCGATCTGCTCTGGGGTGATTTCACCCTCTTTGCTTTCACCCTGCAGGAACGCCTGTGGGTCCTGCTGCAACAAACCAAGCACACCGGCCAGCTGTTTCAGCTGAGCTGCCAGCGCAGCAGCCTTCGCTTCACCGGCACGGCTGGCACTGTTCAGTTCGTTAACCAGCTCAAACAGAACAGCCATTGCTTTTGGTGTGTTGAAGTCGTCATCCATTGCGGCATTGAAGCGGGCTTCGTAATCGTTATCCAGTTCACCGGCAACAGCCTCAACCTCGTTCAGCGCCTGATAGAAACGCTCCAGCGCACTGCGTGCCTCTTTCAGACTGCTTTCGGAATAATCGATATAGCTGCGGTAGTGTACGGAGGACAGGAAGTAGCGGACCACTTCAGCGTCGTATTTTTCCAGTACATCACGAATAGTGAAGAAGTTGCCCAGCGATTTAGACATCTTCTCGGCATTTACACGAACGGCACCGGCATGCATCCAGGTGTTAACGTATTTCACACCGTTGGCTGCTTCAGACTGAGCAATTTCATTCTCATGATGCGGGAACGGCAGATCCGGACCACCACCATGAATATCAAAGCTCGCACCCAGGCAGCATTTAGACATGGCTGAACATTCGATATGCCAACCCGGACGACCCGGACCCCATGGAGATTCCCAGCTTACCTCGCCCTCTTTTGCACCTTTCCAGAGTACAAAGTCCAGCGGGCTCTCTTTAGCGTCCTGTACCTCAACCCGGGCACCGGAACGCAGCTCATCAACGTTTTTGTTGGTTAGCTGACCGTAAGTCGCAAATTTCTCGACCCGATAGTAAACATCGCCATTATCCGCAGGATAAGCAAAACCTTTCTCGATCAGAACGCTGACCATATCAATGATATCGCCGATATGGCTGGTTGCGCGGGGCTCC
>JAOXSA010000336.1 GCA_025800245.1 Amphritea sp.
TCGAGCGAGGAAGGCTCTGCCTTCCGGTCCAGCTACGATTCTGTTTCAGATACCGTACCGGAATCCCATTTCCCACTGTTACTTTCATAATCAAAGGCGATCTTCGGCACCGGAACGTGCCTCGCTACAATGATCCGATTCAGCCTGGATGGATTATGCTTTTTCCAGCAAGCATTGCCTGCAATGCGGTCGAGCGAGGAAGGCTCTGCCTTCCGGTCGAGCCACTTATCAGAAAGAATCTACAGAAAACTGATTTATTGAGTCACTAGGTTAGTCACCGATTTAAAGTACCCTATTCTCAACCATCAGCTTTTCGAACTCAGCCATGACCAGCGGTCTTGAGTAAAGGTACCCCTGCCCGTAGTCGCACCCAAGTTCTTTCAGAATCCGATGCTGCTCTTCGGTCTCAATCCCCTCAGCAATTACCTTAATATTCAGGTTATGGGCCATATCGATAATCGCTTTACAGAGATCGTAAGCCTCTGATGTATGAAGCAGTTTTCTAACAAAATGCTGATCGATCTTCAGATAATCGATATCGTATTCGCTGATATAGGCAAGGCTGGAGTAACCGGTACCGAAATCATCCAGTGCGACCTGAACCCCGGCATCCTTAAAGGCCAGCAGCTTTTCCCGGGTTTCCGGGCTCGGGTTCATCATCACTCCTTCGGTGATCTCCGCCACCAGCGACTGCCCGGACAAGCCCTGATTCCGCAGTTGCTGCAACCAGCTCTCTATGCGGCTATCAAGACATTCAAACTGAATCGGTGAGATATTAATACTGATCTGGAAACGCTGGTTATAATCCCGCTGCCAGCGTT
>JAOXSA010000008.1 GCA_025800245.1 Amphritea sp.
CCACGATCCCAGCCCGGAAAAAGCAGCCAAGCTGGCAGAGCTGCTGCGCCGGGCTATCGCTCAACAGAAGATCGATGTAACCGGCATTACCGTACAAACCACCTGCAGTGTGGGTGTCTGCACCATTAATGACAGCGCACCACACTATATCGAGGTGCTTGATCGGGCACGCCACGCGGCAGACTCTGTCGGCGGCACCGACTTCAAAGGCAACGGCGTTAAGTTGTATGAACTGCAACAGGATGAAAGCGACGAAGAAGATGTTGCTTTCCAGATGGTTCAGGAAGCCCTGCGGGATGATAAATTTCACCTGCTGTTCCAACCGATTGTGGGACTCGCTTCAGCCAACGGCCTGGGTAACTATGAAGTATTCCTGCGCCTGAATGATGCTGCAGATAGTGATATCTCAACCAACGTATTCATAACCACTCTGGACCATGCTGAAACCAGTATCAATCTGGACAAGTGGGTTATTGAACATACCTTCAGCAAAATTTCTGAGCAGTTACGCGAGCAGAAACGTAGCCGCGTGTTCATCAACCTGACAGCGCGATTCTATCAGGCGACGGATATCCTTACCTGGATCTCAGACCAGCTCAAACAACATCGTATCCCCGCTGATCTGGTGGCATTCCAGATCAGTGAATCCGATCTCACAACCAGCCTGCCACAAGCAGAAAGCTTCAGCAGCGGTCTGAAGAAACTTGGCTGTAAACTCTGCATCAAGCATTTCGGCATATCCGACGAAAGCACCGCAATTCGCAAAGCGCTGAAACCGGATCTGATCAAGCTGGATGGTGCCTATATCGAAGACCTGGATAACAGCACACCGGAGCAGATTAAAGAGTTTGCGGCGATGATCGCTAATCTGAAAAAGCTGGAGATCAGCAGCATTGCACCGATGGTGGAAGACACCAAGCTGATGGGTAAACTCTGGAAGTGCGGCGTCGATTATGTACAAGGCTTCTATCTGCAGCCGCCCGGCCCGGATATGCAGTACGATTTCTTTGAATAGTAAAAATCCACCTTCATAGAAGGTGGCTTTGCTTTATGCCCCCTATAAGGGGGCGTTACTTCTTATTTTATTTCTAACTGAATTTGGCGCTGCTCTTCTTCGTAAGCTGATTTTTCCTGATAACGAACATATCTTCTTATAATCTCTTCATTCGCCCCTACTGAATCTACGAAGTATCCTC
>JAOXSA010000339.1 GCA_025800245.1 Amphritea sp.
CAGTCCTGGCTGAATACGGACAGTACCGGGGCATTACTCCGATCCTTGGGTCTGATGACCTTCCTGAGCCTGGCTGCCGTGTTACAGGCGGTGGGGGCTGTATGGCTGGTTCACCGACTGGCCGGTGATACTCCTGCGCTGATCGATGATAAGCAGATCGCCCAGTTCCTGTTGATTATCGGTCCGCTGGCTTCACTGGTGGCGAGTCTGTCTGCGATCAGTTGTTTTCTGGTGCTGGGGATCATTCAGCCTGGTGAATTCTTTGTCAGTTGGCTGACATGGTGGATCGGTGACAGTATCGGAGCGATGGTTGTGGCGCCGATGTTACTGGCTTTCTTTGCCTCTCCTCTGAGCACTCTCTATCACCGGCGGTTGTCGATTGGTTTGCCAATGGCCGGAGTGTTGCTGGCGATCATTGTCTTGTTCCTGCAGACCAAGACCTATGAAGAGCAGGAACGCCGACAGCTGTTTAATAAACAGGCGGAACAGCTGCATATCTACATGCAGGATCGCCTTAATGCCGGGTTTGAGGCGCTTTATGCGGTACGCAGTTTCTTCATCAGTACTGAGCACATCAGCGCGGCGGAATTCTCCAGCTTTACCCGTCACAAG
This sequence comes from Amphritea sp., assembly GCA_025800245.1. GTDB lineage: Bacteria > Pseudomonadota > Gammaproteobacteria > Pseudomonadales > Balneatricaceae > Amphritea. The sequence continues at coordinate 613 of JAOXSA010000339.1, forward strand.
TTGCAGCGTTATCCGGAAATAAAAGCGCTGGAGTGGATTCCCCGGATTGAGGACCGGCACCGGATCGCTTATGAAGCCTGGCTGGACGGTCCTGGAAAAATTACCGAGCGACAGCAAGATGGCCAGATGTTGTCTGCTCCTGAGCGTGATTACTATTATCCGATTACTTTTGTTGAACCGATGCGGGGCAACGAGAAGGCCTATGGTTTTAATATCGCCAGCAGTGGTCTGGCCAGCGCCGCCCGGGCCCGTGCAGAACTGATCGGGAACATCGCTCTGACTGCGCCGCTTACGCTGGTACAGGAAGAGGGCTCGTCCTATGGCTTTGTCGCGTATCTGGCGGTTGAACATGATGGCGTCGATATGGCGCTGTCGCGCAGCGGCATTGTGGCTGCGGTCTTTCAGGTTGGGCGCTTTATCGAGGCGGTATCCGGATTAAGGAAAGACCTGTCTGACGGTATTCATCTACAGATGACGGATATTACGATTGCGGACAAACCGGTGCCGATGTCTGATTATACCGGGCATCTGTACAATGATGAGCTGAAGTGGAGCACTGTGATTCAGACCGGTGGCCGCAGCTATCGTCTTGATTACTATGCTGCCGATGATTTCTTTATCGGAGTCAGTCAGTGGAGTAGCTGGTTTGTGTTGCTGGCCGGGATGCTGTTTACGGCCTTGCTGGGGGGGTGGCTGCTTTCTCTGACCGGACGAACCTTGCGGGTTGCGCAGGTCGTACATGAACGGACGGTGTCATTGCAGCATGAGATTGAGGAGCGTCGTCGGGCCGAACAGGAACTGATGAAAGTCACGAAAGCGGTGGAATTCAGTCCCAATATGGTACTGATTACCAAGCCAGATGGTGAGATCGAGTACGTCAGTCCCCGCTTTACAGAGGAAACCGGTTACGCGGCCGATGAGGTGGTTGGTCAGAATATCAATGTCCTGCATTTCGAACAGCCCGGTGAGCAGAACTATGTCGGCGTATGGGACGCATTACAGCTGGACCCCAGCTGGCACGGTGAGATCGTTAACCGCAAAAAGAGTGGAGTATTGTACTGGGCACAGGTCAGTATCGCTCCTATTTTCGATCTGGATGGCGTGCTGACTCACTTTGTCGTGACCCTGCTGGATGTCACTGAAAACCGCATGATCAATGAGCAGATCAGCTATCACGCCAGTCATGATCAGCTGACGGCGCTGGTGAATCGCCGGGAATTTGAAATACGCCTGAAAAACCTGCTCAGTGGACCCCAGGAACCGGGTAGTCAGCATGCATTCTGCTTCCTCGATCTCGATCAGTTCAAAGTTGTGAACGATACCTGTGGTCATGTTGCTGGTGATGAACTGCTGCGTCAGGTGGCCGGGTTGTTACAGGATAAGGTCCGTGCCAGTGATACGCTGGCGCGTCTGGGGGGCGATGAGTTCGGCATTATCATGATGAACTGCCCGCTGGAAAATGCCCGCACGCTGGCTGAAGCGATTCGGGATGAAATTGCCCAGTTTAAGTTCTGCTGGGAACAGCAGGTCTTTAACATCGGTGTCAGTATCGGTGTTGTTGAAATGAACGAACATAGCGTCAGCGCCACTGAAATTCTGAAACAGGCCGATTCCGCTTGTTATACCGCGAAGGATGCCGGACGCAACCGGGTGCACCTGTATGAGCCGGAAGATAAAATGCTGGCGCAGCGTGAAGGCGACATGCGCTGGGTATCGGAGATTAACTCGGCACTCGATGAAGACCGCTTCATGCTTTATGGGCAGATCATTGAGCCACTGCAGAATCCACAGCTGAAGCCGGATGTTGAGATTCTGGTGCGGATGCTGGACAGAGATGGAAACTGTGTACCCCCCGGGGCGTTTCTGCCAGCCGCAGAGCGGTATCAGCTGTCGAGCAGGATTGACCAGTGGGTGGTTGATCATGCGTTTGGCTGGCTGGAACAGAATTTTGATCAGTTCACCCGGCATCTGGGATGCTGTGCCATCAACCTGTCCGGTGGTTCGATGGGCGATAATCTGATTAAGGATACCATTCTGTCACGGCTGGAAGGCTCAAGTATGTTGCCCTACAAGGTGAAATTTGAAGTCACAGAAACATCGGCGATCGCTAACCTGTCGGAGGCCCGGCGGTTTATCAATGCACTGAAGGCTTATGGCTGTCAGTTCTCGCTGGATGATTTTGGCAGCGGCCTGTCTTCCTTCGCTTACCTGAAAAACCTGCCGGTGGATAATCTCAAGATTGATGGCATGTTTGTGAAAGGCATTCTCGATGACAAGCTTGATCTGGCGATGGTGAAATCGATCAATGATATCGGCCATGTGATGGGAAAAATCACAATTGCCGAGTTTGTTGAGAATGATGAGATCCGCCAGATGCTGACCGAAATCGGTGTTGATTATGGTCAGGGGTACGGGTTGGGCCGGCCGTTGCCACTGGACGATCTGCTGCAGCAGCTGATCGAGCTGGAAACAGAGCAGGGTCAGGTGGTCTGATAC
>JAOXSA010000025.1 GCA_025800245.1 Amphritea sp.
AACCAACTGGGTGCACTGATCGACAAAGGTCACTTCAGCAAAGTATCCAGCTACCTGGATCTGGGTAAGAAAGCGGGTCACAACGTCGTACTGGGTGGTGAAACTGAGGACGGTATTTACGTTCAACCAACCATTTTTGACGGCGTAAGTAACTCTGACCAGTTGGCTCAGGAAGAGATCTTCGGCCCGGTACTGTCGGTAATTACTGTTTCCAGCTACGACGAAGCGATTCAGGTAGCCAACGATACAGAATACGGACTGGCTGCTTCTGTTTTCACTGCGAACGCTAAGAAAGCGATCCGTGCTGCTCAGGCTGTGCGTGCCGGTACTGTGACAGTTAACTGCTTCGGTGAAGGTGATATCACTACACCATTCGGCGGTTACAAGCAGTCTGGCTTCGGTGGTCGCGATAACTCAATCCATGCACACGATCAGTACACCGAACTGAAAACGATCTGGATTGATCTGAGCGATGACGCTGTAGACGGCGCAGTCGACTGAGTCTTTAAGGATTGACTCTTTGTCAGGTTAATTCATCCGCGGATTAGCCTGGCACTTACAGACAGGCTTTTCTGATGCCGACCGCTTTCACGGCGCTCTTAAGTAGTGCTACGGCATCGGCTGGCCTGAAATCTGTGTTAGAACCGATGGTAACGCTAAATGAATAAGAATATTAAAGCCAAACGTTTACCAAAAGATCCGGGTCCAGCGGCCTGGAATCGTATTCTTCCTGATGCCCGTGAATATCCTGCCCTGACTGAGGATATCCAGGCAGACTGGGTAGTGGTTGGTGGTGGTTTTGCAGGTATTGCTGCAGCACGCCGTCTTAGCCAACTGGTCGGTGACGAAAGTATTGTACTGGTAGACGCCTGCCGTCTGGCAGATGGCCCGGCGGGCCGTAACAGTGGTTTCATGATCGACCTGCCTCATGATCTGAATTCTGAAACCTATGCCGGTGCCCATGATCAGGATCTGAAACAGATCCGCCTCAACCGTGCAGCCATTGATTTTGCCCGCAGCGCGGCTGAAGAGTACGGCATGGATAAAACCGTATTTGATCCCTGCGGTAAGGTAACCGGTGCTGCTTCAGCCAAAGGCGAAGCGCATATTGACAGCTACGGCAAACATCTGGATGCCCTGGGTGAAGGCTACCGTTTGATGAGCACTTCCGAAATGAAGGAGTGGACCGGTACCGATTTCTACACCAAAGGGCTGTTTACACCGGGTGCGGTGATGATCCAGCCGGCGGCCTTTATCCGGGGGGCTGCAGAAGGTCTGAGCAGCCGGGTTGCGATCTACGAAAATACGCCGGTTACCGAGATGAAGCTCGGTGATGACCATGTGCTGGTTACCCCGAAAGGCTCTATCCGTGCCAAGCGGGTGATCCTGGCGGTGAATGGTCACGTTCAGTCGTTCGGTTTCTTCTCTCGCCAACTGCTGCATGTCTTTACCTATGCATCCATGACCCGTGCGCTGACACCGGAAGAGGTGAAACGTCTGGGCGGTGCTGCGGACTGGGGCATTCTGCCGGCAGATCCGATGGGTACAACAGTGCGTCGCAGCTCTGATTGCATGGGCAGTGGTAACCGCATCGTCGTGCGTAATCACGCCAATCTGAGCCAGAGCCTGGAAGTGGGCGAACGTGATATGCGGATTGCGGCGAAGATGCAGGACCGTTCTTTTGCGAACCGTTTCCCAATGCTGGAAGGGGTCGAGATGGAGCACCGCTGGGGCGGTCGGCTCTGTTTGTCCTGGAACTCGATGCCTGCCTTTGGTGAGCTGGATAATCGGGTCTGGTCGGCCTGCTGTCAGAACGGCCTGGGCACGGTGAAAGGCACCTTGTCCGGCATGATGGCTGCAGAGCAGGCTGTGCTGGGAACCTCGCCGATGCTCAAGGAATTCCTTGACCATCAGCAACCGAAAAAACTACCGCCTGAACCTTTCCTTTCGCTTGGGGCGAACATGACAATGAAATGGAAAGAATGGCAGGCGGGAATTGAACTGTAAGGAACCATCTGGTTCAGGTTATACCCGGGGGCCATAGAGCCCCCGTTTTTATTACGCGCTGGTGTGAGCGTCAGGAGAAAAATAATGAGTAACTTCAACACGTCAGACTTTCTGAATCCGATGCAGACTGTCACCTGGGCCAACGGCCGTCACGAGGTGCGCTGCGTTAAGGTCATCGCGGAAACCCACGATGTTACCACCTTCACTTTTGCCATGAGCCAGCCGGTGCTGTTCTTCTTCAAGCCTGGTCAGTTTGTGACGCTGGAACTCGAGATCGATGGTGAACGTATTATGCGTTCCTACACCATCTCCAGCTCACCTTCGATCCCGTACAGCTTCTCGATCACCGTTAAACGTGTCGCGGGCGGTGTGGTATCTAACTGGTTGCATGACAACCTGAAGTCCGGTGATCAGATCGCGGTACACGGTCCGGTAGGTCAGTTTAACTGCATGGATTTCCCGGCAGATAAAGTACTGTTGCTGTCCGGCGGTGTGGGTATCACGCCGGTCATGTCGATGGCGCGCTGGTGGTTCGATACCGACTCTGAAGTGGATATGATTTTTGCTCATAGCGCCCGCTCTCCGAAGGACATTATTTACGCGCGCGAACTGGACTTCATGTCGACCCGGATCGATAACCTGCAGGTGCATCTGATCTGTGAAGACACCAATGTGGGTGAAGCCTGGAGTGGTTATCGTGGTTACCTGAATGAGCACATGCTGAGCCTGATCGCGCCCGACTTTATGGAGCGTGAAGTGTTCTGTTGTGGTCCTGAGCCGTATATGCGCGCTGTGAAAGCGATGCTGCAGGCACTGGGCTTCGATATGGATCGTTACCATGAAGAGTCCTTCGGTGAAGTACCGGTGAAGGATGTTAAGCAGGCTGAGAAGCATGCAGATGCCGCCGAACTGGAAAATCAGCAACCGAAAGAGATGGTAACTGTGAACTTTACCGATGCCGGTAAAGAGGTGCAGGTGGAAGTGGGTACCAACCTGAATCAGGCAGCGGTAGATGCTGGCGTGAATATCGCTAAGGCCTGCGGTGTGGGTATCTGTGGCGCCTGCCGGGTACAGGTGGTTTCCGGTGAACGTACCATGACTCAGAATGGCGGTATCAGTGACGAAGAGATCGAAGCCGGTTATGTACTGTCCTGCTGTACCACAGTGGACGGTGATATGGTGATCGATTACTGATCGCTATCAATGGCAGCAGAATCAGGTTTGAATCTGCTGCCAGCTTTTCTCATGACCATCATGAGAAATAGTAGTTTTACCAATGATGTTGCTGGTTATATTCTAACCAGTAACTATTTGGCAATCTGCCTCAGAGCAGATTGAAACGAAACCAAACAGCGAAGACGAAAGGCAGGGAGCTGAAAATGTTTTTTATGTACTGCCCACGATCTGCAGCCGGTGTGATCCCCCTTCATCGCACCGCTCCGAAGGAAGCCGGATCTCCCGGATAATCCTTCATCTGTAATACCTGAATAACTGAAACTGAATGTGCTGGAAATTACCGGCAGGCCCGCTTGCGCCTGTCTGTTTTATCACGCGTGTACTAAACCTATGAAGAGGGAGGGAAACGAAAATCAAGCGCTGACATCAGGGCGGCACGCTGCCCGGATGAGAACAGAAAAATAACAAGAAGTGAAATGCTTCAATGGGGTGTATATGAGTACTGCTACGGAAAGAAAAGCAGGTAAAAAATCGAACTATATCGACACCGACTATCAGATCGGTCAGGACAATGTGCAGACCTATATCGGTCCGGTGGGGGTGGATATTCACAACCCGGTATTCGGTCTAACAGCACTGTCTGTTATTGTCCTGGTACTGTTCTGTCTTATTTTTGATCAGCTTGCAGCTGATCTGTTTGGCGCCCTGCGGCCATGGCTTACCACTCAGTTTGACTGGGTATTCGCGGTCAGTATGAATATCTTTGTACTGTTCTGTCTGTTCCTGGTGGTTTCGCCACTGGGTAACGTTAAGATCGGTGGTCGTGCTGCAAAACCTGAGTATTCCCGACTGAGCTGGTTCTCCATGCTGTTTGCTGCAGGTATGGGGATTGGTCTGGTGTTCTACGGTGTACTGGAGCCGATGTATCACACGCTGAATGCCCCGTTGGGTGGTTCAGGTCTGCTGGATGCTGATGGCAACGTTAAGACCGGCGAGGCGGCAGCGGAAGCGATCAGCCTGGGGATGGCTGGGACTATCTTCCACTGGGGCCTGCACCCATGGGCTGGTTATGCGGTGGTGTCTCTGGGACTGGGTATCTTCTGCTATAACAAAGGTCTGCCACTGACGATCCGTTCTGCGTTCTACCCGATTCTGGGTGAACGGGTATGGGGCTGGCCGGGTCACCTGATCGATATCTTTGCAGCATTGGCAACGTTGGCGGGGTTGGCGACATCGCTGGGGTACGGTGCAACCCAGGCTGCTGCAGGTCTGAGCTACCTGTTTGGACTGGAAGCAGATAATAACCTGATGGTCACCATTATTATCGTGGTAACCTGCGCAGCGTTGTTCTCGGTTTACCGTGGTCTGGATGGTGGTGTGAAAGTCCTGTCCGAGATCAACATGGCTATCGCTCTGGTCTTGTTTATGTTCCTGCTGATTGCCGGTGCTACCACTGACATCATCTCACTGTTTTTCAGCAGTGTGGGTGCCTACGTAACTGAGCTGCCTGCGCTGTCCAACTGGGTGGGGCGTGAAGATACTGATTACTTCCACGGCTGGACTACCTTCTACTGGGCATGGTGGATCGCCTGGTCGCCATTCGTAGGTATGTTTATCGCCCGTGTCTCTGTGGGTCGTTCTGTACGAGAGTTTATTATCTGTGTACTGTTGATTCCAACCATGGTGTGTATCGCCTGGATGTCTGTATTCGGTGGTAGCGCTATCGATCAGCTGCTCAACGGTTACACCGGTGTACAGGGAACTATCACTAACTGGACACCGGAACTGTCACTGTTCGAAATGCTGAGTCAGTTGCCAATGTCTACTGTTACTTCAGTCGTGGGTATCGTGCTGGTACTGGTGTTCTTTATCACCTCTTCCGACTCAGGCTCACTGGTAGTGGATACTATCTGTGCTGGCGGTAAAGTAGATGCGCCGGTTGCCCAGCGTATGTTCTGGTGCTCTTTTGAAGGTCTGATCGCTATCGCCCTGCTGTTGGGTGGTGGTCTGGCATCTCTGCAGGCACTGGCGATTGCGACCGGATTCCCGTTTGCGGTGTTCTGTGTCGTGATGTGCTACTGCATCTATAAGGGCCTTAAGTCCGAGGTTCAGTAATGAGCCAGCGCCACCGGCAATACGGCGGTGGCGCACTTTCCCGAATAATTCTGCATGCATAAAAAACCGTTTTTGCTTTGAGTAAAACTGTTAGCCACTATAGGAATTATTGGATTTACTGGCCGTAAAACTGATTTTATGATGCCTGATACTATTACAAAAAGAAGGTGTATCGGTCGGAGCAACTGATACAAAATACACCTTAATATCGCTGATCAGCTGGTTACTGGCCCGGAGTCGTATGGAGATAAGACTGCCGCTCAGCTGTGCAGGGAAAGAGAGAATAATAATGAACTTACTACCGCAGCAGATTTTAGAATCCTGTAACTCTATACATACTCAGATGGCGCGCACCTGGCTTAAAGCTGAGTTGCAGATGCCCGCTGTATTGGATGCCCCTGTAAACCTGCCGGAACAGAGTCGTGTACTCAACGGTGATGAACGTATTCAGATGACCATGACCGTACCGACGGTGGAAGTTTCACCGAATGCACCGGTGCGTCAGGTTGGATTCCTGCTCTTGCCGGGCACCACCATGACCTGCTTCAGTTCTGCGATCAATGTACTGCGCCATGCGAATAAAGTCTCCGGTCGGGTACTGTATCAGTGGCGTCTGTACAGCACAGACGGACAGCCGGTAATGACCGAAGAAGGCTTTGAAATCGGTGCCGGAGAATCGATCGAACAGGCTGATGCTGAGACGCTGGATAAACTGGTGGTCTGTGGCGGTTACCGCTTTGGTGAACACAAAGTGCTGCGCAGTCTCAAGCGCATTGCCGAGCAGGGCGTGCAGATGGGTTCGATGGGCGCTGGCTGCTATCCACTGGCCCGTGCCGGACTGCTGGATGGCTATCAGTGCACCAGTCACTGGGAATATCTGCCAGCCCTGGAGGAGACTTTTCCACAACTTAATCTGAGTTCGCAACTGTATGTCGTTGATCGTAACCGGTTCAGCTGTGCCGGGGGTGGTGGCGTACAGGATATGATGCTGAATCTGCTGGGGGCTGAGCACGGTCCTGAACTGGCACTGGCGGTATCTGAAATGCTGATTTGTGGAGTACGTCACGGCAGCGAACCGCAGCGTGGTAACTGTCGCCGTGCACTGCTGGGGTATTCTCCGCCGGTACTGGATGAAGCGATCTCGCTGATGGAATCCAATATCGAAGAGCCGCTTAAGCTGCAGGAACTGTCGGATGTACTGGGTATCTCCCGCCGTCAGCTGGAGCGTCTGTTCAGCAAATATCTGAACAGCCAGCCATCCCGTTATTACATGGAGCTACGCCTCAAACGCGCCCGGGAAATGCTGCAGCAGACCAATAAAAGTATTCTGGAAATCTCTATCGCCTGCGGCTTTTCCAGCCCTTCGCATTTCAGCCGCAGCATCAAAGAACGCTTTGGCTGTCCGCCTAAAGCGCTGTGTAAGCAGGCAGCTGCCTGATCGACAGATCTACCTTCCATGACTGCCTCGGATGTATGTGAATATTACATACTCTGGGGCAGTTCTCTCTTAAGGATATCCGAGAAAGCCTTCAGAGCGGGAGTCGGCTCTGATTTCTCATAAACCCGGATCTCGGTGTGCCCCAGTGCAGGTAGGCCCCAGTCATCCGGCACTGGTATCATACCGGTGGGAATACTGCCTTTGGAGTTGATTGTCAGGCCCATACCTGCCATCACTGCCGCATGTACACTGACCGCTCCTTGGCCTGTGAATACCAGGCGGTATGGTCGGCCAATGGCGTCCAGCACTTTGAAAATATGCTTTCGGAAGATGCAACCGTCAGGGTGCAGCGCCAACGGGATCGGCTGACCGGGATGATAGTTAAATTTGGGGGAGCAGATCCAGGTCAGTTCCCTTGCCCCCAGTGAATAACCACCCGCATCATCGGGCATAGCGTCTACAATAATGATGTCCAGTTTATCCTCTTCGATCATTCGGATCAGGTTTTTACACAGGTCCATACTCAGTTCGATCTGCCCGACATATTGCGGATAGCGAGCGAGAAAGTTCTGAAAAAACTGGGTAGTCAGGTCTTCTGGCAGGCCCAGCCGGATCGGCTCGTTGCCTTCGCTATTCTGAGCAATACTGAGCATCGAGTCGTGGGCTTTCAGTACCTTGATGGCTTCATCCAGTAACTGTTTTCCCCGCTCTGTGAGACGCAGATTATGGTAGTTGCGGAGAAACAGTTCGCAGTCTAATTGCTCTTCTAACTTCTTGATCCGTAAGGAAAGAGCTGATTGGGAGCAGTGCAGTGCCTGAGCTGCAGCAGAGAAAGAACCGAGATTTTCTGACAGGACAAAACTGCGCAGTGCGACGATGTCCATATTGATGACTTTTGCCATTAGTAATGCTCATAGCTGTTACCTGAATTAGTTAATTTACTGGTAGCTATGGCCTCTGTAAAGTCGTACTAATACTAAGGGAAACTGATCTCAGCTTTCCCGTGTGTAACGTTTACGTTTGAGCTGATATCTCTTCGATCTTGGTGTGAGGGTCTGGGGGTATTCGTAGTTCCTCCCATAATAATAAGGTAACTGAAGTTATGAGTACTGCAACCCGATCTCGCCGCCGCGGTGGTGGCCGAAGTGCAATGCGTGAAATGCGTTCCCAGAACGTAGTTGAAATGCTGCCAGGTCTGAACAATAAACTGCCTTTCACCGAGCTGATGGATGAAGAGCAGGTCAAGCGCATTGATGAAGAATCGATGAAGGTGCTTGAAGAAGTAGGCGTTATGTTCCGCGACCCGATCGCGCTGCAACAGTGGAAAGAAGCCGGTGCAACCGTTGAAGGCGAGCTGGTTAAGTTCGATCGCGGTATGATCCGTGAACTGATCTCTTCTATTCCATCCAAGATTACTTACCACGCCCGTAATCCGGAGAACAATCTGGATCTGGGTGGTCGCTCTTCCGTATTCGTACCGATGACCGGCGCGCCATTTATGCGTGACCTGGAGGATAAACGCCGTCTGCCAACTCTGGCTGACCTGGGCGACTTCCACAAGCTGGCACACATGCTGCCATCACTGCACTCCACCGCTCACCACATCGTAGAGCCGATGGATCACGCAGTATCTCACCGTCACCTGCGTATTACGTACTCTTCCATGAAGTACTCTGACAAGATGTTCATGGGTATGACCTCTTCCGGTAAGAACGCTGAAGATGTGATGAAGATGTGTGCGATTCTGTTCGGTGAAGAATTCCTGCAGAACCACCCGGTCACCACCGGTAACATCAACGGTAACTCGCCGCTGGTATGGGATGAGACCATGCTGGGTGCGATGCGCGCATTTGCTAAATACAACCAGCCGGTACTGTGTTCTCCATTCGTACTGGGTGGCGCGAACACGCCTGCTTCCGTAGTACCAGCAGTGGTACAGCTGAACGCAGAAGCGCTGTCTGGCCTGGCTTATACTCAGCTGGTACGTAAAGGTACTCCGGCTATCTACGGTCACTACCTGTCTACTGTATCCATGCAATCCGGTTCGCCAATGGCCGGTACGCCAGAGATCAGTCTGATGAACTTCATGATCGGTCAGATGGCTCGTTACTACGATGTGCCATGGCGTACTTCTAACAACCTGGGTGGCGCGAAGACTTTCGACGCACAGGCAGGTTATGAAAGTGCGATGACCATGAACGCGGTACTGCACTCAGGTGCGAACTACATCTGGCACTCTGCGGGCTGGAACGAAGCAGGTATGCACTGCTCTATGGCTAAGTTCGTGGTTGATGCGGATATGTGTGGCATGGGTCACCGTATGGCCTCCGGCCTGCGTTGGGATGACTTCGATGAAGCGGTAGCAGCGATCCGTGATGTAGGTCCTGCTGGCCACTACCTGGGTCACCCGCACACCCTGGCTAACTTCCAGCGTGCCTTCTACATGCCGAAACTGTTCGACAACAACTCTATCGAGCAGTGGGAAGCGGAAGGTGCTGTTGAGATCAACGAGCGCGCAATCAAGTATGCTAAGAAGCTGCTGAGCGAGTATCAGGAGCCTAAACTGGACGAAGCGAAGAACGAAGAGCTACTGGACTTCATCGCCCGTCGTGAACAGGAAATTCCAGCGGTTGACGCGCTGAACGAAACTCACTGATCTGATTGCCAGATCAGATCGGTGTGTGCTTGTAGTCCGAAATCTGGTTCATAGACTACAACTTTTTAGCAGGGCTCCGGCCCTGCTTTTTTGTGCCTGGATTTTTCATAACCCGGCGTTATTCTCTGCAATTACAATTAGTTGTTGGACACAATCCGCCCTCACTGATTACTCTCTCTTCTTTGCTGATATGGGAATTCACTCACAGATTCCCCGATAACAATAAGAGAGAAGCCAATGCACTTCAGCAACTACCGCCAACAGTTCTGGGAAGGTGTGCGGGACCTGTTACCACTGGTTTCCGGGGTACTGCCTTTCGGCCTGATCGCTGGTGCTACCGGTGTCGCGCTGGGTATGAGCCCGGAAATGATCATGGGCATGACGGTACTGTTCTACGCCGGTTCTGCACAGCTGGCGGCTTATCAACTGATTCAGGATAACGCGCCGTTCGTCATCATTGTGCTGACCTCGGTGGTGGTGAACCTGCGCTTTGCTATCTACAGCGCTACCTTTGCTCCGCTGATCGCACCTCTGAAGGCTCGTTATCGCTATCCGCTGGCCTATCTGCTGTCCGATCAGGCCTATGGGCTCTGCAATGTGCCTGAGCAGCTTGATCGCAGTACCGGTGAGCGGCTCTGGTATCTGACCGGTGTTGCCACTTCGATGTGTGTTGCATGGATACTGTCGGTGCTGCTGGGTGTCGCTCTCGGTACCAGCATTCCGGCACACTGGTCGCTGGAATTTACTATTCCGCTGGCATTTCTGGCGATGCTGGTTTCGACGATTACCAGTCGATTACTGTTCATTGTCGCGGTGGTGGCCGGTCTCGGAGCCATCGCTTTCCAGCTGCTACCCTACAATCTGGGTTTTACCCTGGCGGTGATCGCCGGTGTCTGTTGCGGTATCTGGCTGCCCGGGCTGGTGCGTCGGGGAGGTCAGTCAAATGGATAATCTGACCCTCTGGGGGCTGTTCTTCGCGGTGGGACTGGGGACTTATCTGGTTCGCTTGTCGTTTATTCAGCTGCACGGTTCTACTCAGGCTTTGCTGGAACGCAGTAAAACCATTCTGATGTTGCTGCCGCCGGCAATACTGGCAGCACTCTGCATTCCGGCCATTGTATTTCAGCGGCCTACCACCGAATATCAGCTGGACTGGATTCAGATTCTGGCCGGACTGGTGACGGTACTGATCGCACACTTCAGCCGCAGTGTATTCTGGCCGGTGGTGGGCGGTATGCTCTGTTTATGGCTGGCGCGCTGGCTGATTTCGGGCAATGCTGTTTAAGACGAATACTGAGAGCTTATGACTATGAGCATACAATCATGAATCTGCCGCCACTGAACGGTTTAAAAACCTTTGAAGTTGCTGCCCGGCTCAGCAGTTTTAAAGCCGCAGCCGATGAACTGTGCGTTACACAGGCGGCGGTCAGTCGTCAGATTCGCCAGCTCGAGTCTTCAATGGGACTGGAGCTGTTTACCCGTGGTCACCGTCTGGTCGAACTGACTGACGCAGGACATAAGTTATACAGTGTTTGTCATCGCGCCTTTGATGATATCGCGGCAGTTACCAGGGATCTGCGCCAGAGCCAGGTGCCGGCTTACCTGAATCTGCATTCAACCAGCTCTTTTTCCCGTTTGTGGCTGGTACCTAAACTGACCAAACTGCGACAGGAGCACCCGGATATCCATCTGCATCTGATCAGTGTAGAAGAGAATCCACAGGTTCAGGAAAAGTTCGATGCGGCGGTGACGCTGGGACTGGAAGAGAGCCCGGATTACCACGCCCAGTTCCTGTTTGGCGAAGACATTTTCCCGGTCTGTACCCCGGAGTTTCTTCAGCAGCATCCTGAGGCTGCCACGCTGGAAGGCTTACAAGAGTTACCGCTACTGGATCTGGACCCTAAATACTGGCGTGCCCGGCTGTGGTCGCCGGTGGACTGGCGCTTCTGGCTGGCCCAGTTTGATGACGCCGGACAGGCAGACACAGATCGTAAAGAATCGCGTGCAAAAGAGATTAAACCGGAGTTTTATTTCAGCCATTTCCCGATGCTGATCGATGCGGTACTGGAAGGCGTGGGGATCGGACTGGGCTGGCAGCATCTGGTGCAGGACATGCTGGACAGCGGTCGTTTGGTCCGGCCGGTTGCAGAGCATTATCCGTCACCGGGTAGGGGGCATTACTTTGTTTGTCGTAAGGATCTGATGCATCGCCCGGAGATGCAGCTGCTGAGTGAGTGGCTACTCAATGAAACGGCGGTTTTCCGTGGTGAAGCGAGTTCGTTAAAACGGGCGGGTTAACCCAGAAATAGAAAGCGGCAGGTCCGGGGACATGGACCTGCCGCTTAGGTGGCATACTGCTTAACACCCCGGAACGTGCCCGAACGCCTTAAGCAGCTATAACAGAAAGCCTAGTGCAAAATCCGGATTCGTCCAGTTTCTGTAGGGTTAATCCATCAGTATTGGTGGCTATAACAGGTTGTGACTTTTATTGACCGCGCTGACTGCGTATCATTGGCCTCCGTTCAATCCAGCAGAGGTTTTCCATGAAGTTTTCCGCATTAGATCTGGCCCCCGATATTCAGAAGGCACTGGATGCCTGCGGCTATAGCCAGATGACTCCGGTACAGGAGCAGGCCATTGTACCTGCCCGTCGTGGTAAAGACCTGCTGGCCAACGCTCAGACCGGCACCGGTAAAACCGCGGCCTTCAGTCTGCCGATCCTGCAGCAGATGGTGGACAACCCGAAACCCACTGAACCGGGCTATCCTCGTGCGATGATTCTGACACCGACCCGCGAACTGGCGGAGCAGCTGGCAGAAACCATTAATCGTTATGCACAGTTTCTGCCGCTGAAGGTGATCGCGCTCTATGGCGGTGTGAATCTGGAAGGCCAGGCCAACAAGCTGAAAGCCGGTGTGGATATTGTTATTGCAACGCCGGGCCGTCTGCTGGAACACACCGTGCAGTGCAACGTCAGTCTGGCGAAAGCTGAATTTGTGGTACTGGATGAGGCCGACCGTATGCTGGATATGGGCTTTATCGCAGACGTACACACACTGCTGCAACAAACCCCGGAGAAGCGTCAGACCCTGATGTTCTCCGCGACGATCTCACCGACTGTGAATGAACTGGCCCGTGAGCTGATGCCACGCCACGAAGTGATTCGCGTCGCAAAGGTAAACGTTACCGCCGATACCGTAGAGCACGTGGTCTATCCGGTTGAAGAGAAGCGTAAAGCGGATCTGTTTGCTGAACTGATCAAAGAAGAGCAGTGGTTCCAGGTACTGGTATTCACCAGCACCAAAGCCCAGGCCGATGAACTGATGGTCGATCTGAAGATCGATAATATTCCGGCAGCCGTCTGCCATGGCGATAAAACCCAGGGCTCCCGCCGTCGTGCGATTGCGGACTTTAAAGCAGGCAAGATTCAGGTACTGGTCGCCACCGAAGTAGCGGCCCGTGGTCTGGATATTCAGGGCCTTGAGCTGGTAGTGAACTACAACCTGCCATATCTGGCAGAGGACTACGTACACCGTATCGGTCGTACCGGCCGTGCTGGCGCGAAAGGCAAGGCGATCTCCTTTGTCAGCCGTGAAGAAGAGCAGGCGCTGGATAATATCGAGCATCTGATCGGCGCACGTATCAAGCGCGTTAACCGCAAAGGCTACGAAGTCGGTAGCCGTAATCACTTGTTGAAACAGATCGGCCGTAAAACCCGTACCAGCAAGGTAAAGACCAATAAAGCGACCCGCACGAAGATTGTGAAAAGTAAGAATGGAGCCAAAAAGAAGCGGAAATAATCCGCTTCTTTTTGCGTGGCTCGACCGGCAGGCAAAGCCTGCCTCGCTGGAACGCGGCTGAAGCCGCTTGCTTGTGGCTCGAAAGCGCGAGTAAGCGACGGGCTATTAAAATACTGTAGCGAGGCACGTCCCCGTGCCGATAGAAAGGAGCAGGTAAGACCGGAGAACATTGCCTGTCTGGTACGTGCAAAGTCAGGCTGCTGAAAAGCTCTCAACACCTCTCTATCATCTCTTCAGCGCTATTAGCTATTCTCATATACCGTTGCATCAAAGATTCCCTCTAACTTGTCCATAGTATAAAAAAGGTATACTTTTGGTATATGGATGGTTTTGAGTTTGACCCACGGAAAAGCCAAAGTAATCTGGAAAAGCACGGAATTGACTTCGAGTCTGCGAAGGCGCTTTGGCAGGACAGCGATCTGAT
>JAOXSA010000050.1 GCA_025800245.1 Amphritea sp.
GAACGTGATACAGCAGATCTTGACCAGGAATGTCTGGATGACACACCCCGGAAAGCTGGTGCTGCTGGTGTTAGCTGGTGGTGCCCCTGATAAAGACGATCAGCGTGCAATTGTAGTCCACGCACGGTCTACACAGAGGGCTGTAAGACTTGCCGTAGAGGCGGTGCCAGTTGTGATTGGTTCAGAGCGTCAGGATTTACTGAGCGTGAGCAAGCAAGGTTTTCAGAATCTTCTCAGGTATAGTGGTGGACGAGTTGGGTAGCGGTGTGCCTTGGATGGGCCGGCTGGATGGTTCTCCTTGCTCGCTGTTGCCTTTCGTGGTTTCAGGATGGGGCATTTGTTTCAACAAAATAATTTTCAGAAGAGAATGAGCGATTTTTGTTACGTCTCTGTGTGTTTTGATTACTACCTCGGTCAGCAGTAGCACATGCATTCACCCGACACTGGGCGAGTGTATCCTGCACGCTGGGAGCTCTCAGATGCATGGCTACCGGGAAATGGAGCAAAGACGACCGCTGCGCGCACGCCAAGCTGGGCATGGCTCGCTGGTTTACAGCACAGAGCCGCCTTCTGTGTATTTACATAGCCCCGAGCCGCAGGCCAGTTGTGAGCTGACCACGCCGCCCAGTATCGTGC
>JAOXSA010000065.1 GCA_025800245.1 Amphritea sp.
AGAATAAGATCAAACAGAAACACTACAGCCACACCGATGGCTAACACCCAGAGGGAGTCAAACGCCAGGTTAGGCACAATCCTGTCGTACACATTCATCACAAACAGTGGTGATGCGATGGCAAACAGGTTAATCAGAAAAGAAGCGATGAGGACATCACGGTAGATCGGCATCACTTTACGGAATGTGCCCCAGAACCAGTGCTCCTCTTTTGTATCCAGGACATCCGGGCTCCGCTCATCAAACCGGTATTTCTTCTTAATATAGAAGAGATGACCAGAATAAAGCGCTTCCAGTTCTTCCAGCGTCAGCTCAATTTCACCGGTTCCGGATTCAGGTTGCAACAGCTTTGCCGTGCCAGAAGCCTCGTCAATAGCCATCAGCACGCAACAGCGCCGCCCCTTGAGTAGCAATACACAGGGCAGTAACAGGTTCTGAATCTGACTTAACTTTTGCGCGACAAGGCGAGCTGACAAGCCTGCCCGTTCAGCAGCTCTGGGGAACAGCTCTGGCGTCAGAGCGTTATCAACCAGTGGCAACCCAGTGGTCAGGGAATCAACGGAGGCAATGGTTCCATGATATTGCCCAAGCAGTACCAGAGAATCCAGCAGTGGATCTACAAACTGCTCATGACCGGTACTGATAATCCAGTCAAACTTTTCCTGAGACACAGAATCTCCCTAGTTTCCGTCGATCACATTTCAATATCATATACACAAACATCAGGCCGCCATCCTGTAGCACGCCTGATGCTTGTAATACTACCTGATACAAGACGTTTATTCAGCCCTGCAAAAGGATCAGACAATCAGGTTTGAGTCCTTAATCAACTCATCCAACAGCTGCGAGTTATTAGCACTGGAGTCAAGACCGACATCCTGCTTCAACTGAGCCACGCTTATATTTTCCAGTACGATTACCTGAGATACCGAAGCTGAAGAACCCGCTTTAACACTCAATTTAACGTTGCCGGACTCCTCAGAGATGCTGAGGTACTGCTCCACAACACCCAGGGAAGGATTATCACCCAGGCCCATACCTTCGAGCATATCGGACAGATCCAACTTATCTTGAGAGGCTTTGAAGTTACGTACAGTATCGCGGGCAACCCCGCTGGTAGCCTGATGCCCCTTATCCCAATTGAAGACATCTGCGCCGGAACCGCCAATCAGAATATCGTCACCTGCACCACCGGTAAGAATGTCATTGCCGCCACCGGAGGTAAGCGTGTCATTCCCCAATCCACCAATCAGCACTTCTGTAGCACTGGTACCCGTAAGCGTTACATCAGCATTGACAAAATCAACTTTAATCGTCAGTTTGCCTGAAGAAGTACTATTACTGTCGCTATCTTTTGCTATGATCTCAACATTTTCATCATACTGATTTCCAAGTGAACTTTTTACAGAACGTGGTACTTCATAAGTATATTCACCGCTATCGCGCTCCAAAATGAATTTACGGCCATCACTGTTCACTATTGTCCACGTTTTAGTCGATGAATTATATTCAGGGCTGCTGGTTGTATAAGTATTACCAAAAATTTTCACTGTTTCGACAGTAGCACCATCCGCGCCTAACTGAATAGCACTATTAGAGCTACCAAACAAACTGCCCTCACCCTTCTGGCTGACTGTACCCAGTACAACGCTCGTCAGTTGGCTTTCATTAGTTACAATACGGGTGTTTGGATCAAGTCCATTGCCATTATTGGTATCATTTTTCGGGTTGTAAGCAACGATATCAAGGAACTCATCCTCAACACCATTCCCCATACCAATCGCATAAGCGCCGTCAATGCCTTCACGATCCAGAAAGCTTTTCCACCCTTGTTCTGCATTCCTGGTCTGTTGCTTACGGGTGTTTGTATTAGGATTACCGTCCGACAGGAAGTACACAAACGACTGTGTAGCATTAGACGGTGGGCTATTGTACTGATTACTCACCAATCCCATTACTTCATGGTATTCAGTACCATTATTGCTGGCTCTAATATTATTCAGCGCACCATTTATATTGTTGGTAATGCTGTTCCAGCTCAACACACGCACAGCATTAGTGTCAAAAGTATAAATCTGAACATTGACATCACCCAAGCCATCATACTGAGCCACTAGTGCTTTGGCGGCGTTAATTGCTAACTGCATGCGGCTGATATTTGTACCAGATGCAGTGCTCTTCATGCTCCCTGAAGTATCCAGTATGATAGTAAGGTTAGTCACTACCGGCTGAAACCCAAGACCGGCAATAGAATTATTAACTACGGGTGTATCATCTTCTACAGCTACATTAAAATTACCGCTTGCTCGGCCTCCAGCACGATCACTGACCCGGAAGTTAACCCCAATATTGCCATTAAAGCTATTGTGATCCAAAGCCTGAGATAAGGTCACTTTATAAGATCCATTATCTGCTATCTCAATACGGATAACTTCCTTGCCTCCAGCACTTCCGATCATGATCTTTGAATCAGTCCCACTGAAGGACACCGCCTGGCCACCCGACGTCAGACTGCTCACTCCCGTTACACCGGTAAGTAGTGCGGTATGCGTATCACCGTTATCAGCATCGGAAACTGAATAATTGCCGCTGAAAACAGTAGAATCCGAGCCCACGCCATCAGGATTCCCTCCTGGAAGCCCATCTTCTGATACTGTTGCCCCATCCACTGAAGTTATTTTAGGTCCATCGTTTTTACCGGTAATCTCAATGGTAAGCTTAGCTGTAGAATAATCACCATCAGCATCTTTAACCGTATAAGAAAATACATCATAAACTTTCTGACCTTCGCGCAAAAAGTCAAGGTTGTTCTGGCTATATATAAAAGCGCCATTAGAAGTCATAAAGACAGAACCATACTGCCCTCTAATCGTGCCATTTATACCTCCAGACACCTCACCGGATATGCGGCCATTTGCAATACCGGTAACAGAGATACCGCCATCAGCCCCGCTGACATCTGCGCTCAAACCAGCAGAACCAGTAACAACATTTGCACTGCTGAGAATAGAGCCTTCACTGATCTTTAACAGATCGTCATTAGCCGTAGGTACATCATCAACAATCAACACCGACAACCTGTCGTTGACAGTATCTCCATCGTTGTCTTTTGCGACCACGATGAAGTCTTCCTGTAGAGTGTTGTTGCCCGCACCATTAGCGTGCGCTTCAGCCGCTTTGACTGCGTAGGTATAGCTCACCACGCCGGTCGCCGCGTTGTAGCCGGTGATGGTCAGGGTGTTGCCCAGACCGCTGGTGATGGTGATCGGGTAGCTGCCACCCACAACTTGTTGACCAGCAACGGTCAAGCTGGCAAGCCCGTCAGCGCTGCTGACCCTGAAGCTACCACTGGTGATATTGGATTTGTCACTATCAGAGCCACTACGCAGCCCCTGCTCATGCACCACATTGGCATCGTTTGCATCGGGCGCGTTAGGGTTATTGCCGCGATTAGGTGGATCAATGGTGATGTTAGGCACCGCATCCTGAGCAACGACAATTTTCACATTAGCATTCACTCCGTCACCGTCTTTATCACGCAGTGTATAAGTAACCGTCGCATTACCAGAAAAGCCCGCTGCCGGGGTGAAGGTGATGCTGCCGTTGGTGTAGGTCACGCTGCCCTGTGCTGCCGGCACACTCGCCCCCACCACTTTGGCACCGTCGGCACCCTGGATGTCGTTCGCGAGAACATTTACCGTTACCGGAACACCAGCATCAGTATTAGCATTGTCGTCTCTTGCAACTGGTACATCATCAACAATCAATAACGACAAGGTATCACTAACACTATCGCCATCACTATCCTTTGCAACCACCGCAAAATTATCCTGCAAACTATTATTGCCGCTGCCATTGGCATGATTTTCTGCTGCGACGAGCTGATACGTGTAGCTCACCACGCCGGTCGCCGCGTTGTAGCCGGTGATCGTCAGTTTATTACCCAAGCCACTGATTATAGTAATCGGATAACTGGCACCAACAAGCTGCTGTCCTGCGACAGTCAGGCTGGTAACACTATCGCCGCCTGCACTGACTTTGAAGCTGCCGCTGGTAATATCAGAAGTATCGCTATCTGAGCTGCTGCGCAATCCACGTTCATGCACTACATTGACATCTTTTGCATCCGGCGCGTTCGGGTCGGTCCCCGTGCTTGGCGGGTCGATGCTGATAGTCGGGGTGGAGTCTTTGGCAACGGCCACGTCAACCTTGGCGCTGGCACGGTCACCATCGCCGTCCTCCAGGGTGTAGGTGATGGTCGCTTTACCTTCAAAGCCCGGTTTTGGGATGAAGGTAATACTATGGCCAGTATAGGTTACTGTGCCCTGTGCTGCGGGCACACTCGCAGCCACTACCCTTGAAGCATCTGCCCCGCCAAAATCATTCAAAAGGACATTAACGGTCACCGGCGTATCCTCAGCAGTACTAGCTGAATCATTCGCAGGCGCAGGCACATCATCAATGATACGGATTGACAAGCTGTCGCTGCTGACATCGCCATCACTGTCTTTAGCTACGACAGCAAAGTTGTCGTGCAGGCTATTGTTGCCAGCACCACGGGCATGATTTTCTGCCGCAACAAGCTGATATGTGTAACTCACCACGCCAGTATTAGCGTTGTAACCTGTGATCGTCAGTTTATTCCCCAAGCCACTGATTATAGTAATCGGATAACTGGCACCAACAAGTTGGCGACCTGCGACAGTCAGGCTGGTAATACTATCGGCCCCACCGCTGACTTTAAAGCTGCCACTAGTGATATTAGAGTTATCATTATCAAAGCTGCTGCGCAGACCCTGCTCGTGCACCACGTTGACATCACCGGCATCCGGCGCGTTCGGGTCGGTACCCGTGCTTGGCGGATCGATACTGATGGTCGGGGTGGAGTCGCTGGCAACGGTCACTTCAACCTTGGCGCTGGCACGGTCGCCGTCGCCATCCCGCAGGGTGTAGGTGATGGTCGCTTTACCTTCAAAGCCCGCCGCCGGGGTGAAGGTGATGCTGCCGTTGGTGTAGGTCACGCTGCCCTGTGCTGCCGGCACACTCGCCCCCACCACTTTGGCACC
>JAOXSA010000092.1 GCA_025800245.1 Amphritea sp.
CTACGGTAAAGATTACCGGGTGATCTTTATCGGCGACGCCGCGATGGCGCCTTACGAAGTCTCTGAACGGTTCGGCAGTGTCGAGCATCGCAACGAAGAGTCCGGTGCTGTGTGGATGCAGCGAATACTGGATACCTGGGATAAAGCAATCTGGCTCAACCCCAGTCATCCACGCTACTGGGATTTCACCACCAGCACCCAGATGATCAAACGGCTGATGCATGACAAGATGTATCCGTTGACACTGGAAGGTCTGGAAGACGGTATTCGTTTTCTATCTAAATAAGAGCCTGTCTGAATAAGAGTCTATCTAAAAAAGAGACTCTCTGAATAAGAGGCTGTCTGAATATAAACCTCTCTTAGCAGGCCCTTTTCTTAGTATAAAACGGACAGAACAATCTTTTCTGGGATCTGTTTCCGATCCATGATCTACTCTTAGCAGATCGTGATTTGAAAAGGATTCCCACCATGTCCAGCCAATTTAACCGGACCCGTTTCAGCGTACTGGTAACAGCCGCGCTATTTTCGTCTCAGCTACTGGCAACCTCTCAGGTAGCAGACAGCGTTGCCCCGGAAGCTGCCAGCGGCTTTGCCGAAAAGCGCAGTGTCAGCGCTGAAAACTATATGGTCACAGCGGCAAACCCACTGGCAGTTCAGGCCGGCTACGATGTACTCAAAAATGGCGGTAACGCCGCTGATGCAATGGTTGCGGTACAGGCGATGCTTGGGCTGGTAGAGCCACAGTCATCGGGGCTGGGCGGCGGTGCATTTCTGGTCTACTACGATGCCAGCACCGGCCAGCTAACCACCTTCGATGGTCGTGA
>JAOXSA010000102.1 GCA_025800245.1 Amphritea sp.
CTTTGATGTTGGACTCTACTCTGGCTTCGCTGGCTGACTTAAGTGATACAATCAGCGCATGCCGGTTTTCTTACCCGCACACAGACCATCATTCTTCCGTCACCAGCTTCACACATCTCTCGACTCAAAGCCAGGCAGTTCCAGCGGCTGATCCCGGGCACTGGTGAATGGTAATCTCACTGTCACTCAGGTCCTTTGTGACTGGTGGCTCGTTGATACGACCACACCAGCTGGTCATGCCTTTTAAGTGTTCTGCCTGCCTGCTCAGGCAGTGAACACGGAACACCTGTGAGCTGGCGCCCGTTTTGTCATCGTGTGGTCAGGATCCTGGTGGCAGCCAGTTGTCTCACTGCGCGGTCACTGTCATTTAGCATAGCTGTCAGGATTATCTCCCCTTGGGCAAATAACGCATCCTCTGGACGACTTAGACTATCTCCTGGACTTCTTGTGGCTGCCGCGTCAACAATTTTGCAGTAGCTGAAACTGACGGGCGGCTCCCTTGCTGAAACGCGGGCTGACCCTCACAAGGAACCACATCGGCGCGTAGACCTGCCGAATAGGTATATCTCGCCCTTTGCACCAGGCTTTTGCCAGGATGATCTGTTCCGGCGAACAGGACCAGCAACAGGATAGCTAGCGTCAACCAGCGGGCCCCAGATATCTCCGGGCTGAAGCAGCTGGTACCTACCCGCCCAGAATCGACCGCTCGACAGAAGCTGGAAAGAAGCTGGTGATCGGCAGACAGATCCGATCACACCTTGTCGGTTGGTTCCTGGACGAAGGTCGAGATGAGCT
>JAOXSA010000117.1 GCA_025800245.1 Amphritea sp.
GATGCTTCATGCGCTGGAATTCGTCGAACGGGCTCAGGTGCGGGTTATCGTAGTTCAGGTCGGTAATCAGACCGACCACCACCTGGTTGTCTTCCGCGTGATAGAGGAAAAAGCCACCGCTGGCGCCGCCTTCGGTCAGCGGCCAGCCAGCACCGTGCAGTACCAGACCCGGCTGATGTTTCTCAGGATTAATGTCCCACAGCTCTTTAATGCCGATACCGTAGTGCTGAGCATCAGAATCTTTATCCAGTTCGAACTTGCTGATCAGTTCTTTACCCAGATGGCCGCGGCAACCTTCGGTAAAGATGGTGTATTTGGCCAGCAGGTCCATACCCGGCATATAGGTGTCTTTCTGCTCACCGTTTTCATCCAGGCCCATATCGCCGGTACCGACACCGGCGACACGGCCATCATCACCGTAGATGATGTGCGAGGCCGGGAAGCCCGGGAAGATCTCCACACCCAGTTGCTC
The DNA here is from genome assembly GCA_025800245.1 of Amphritea sp. Taxonomy (GTDB): domain Bacteria; phylum Pseudomonadota; class Gammaproteobacteria; order Pseudomonadales; family Balneatricaceae; genus Amphritea. The sequence continues at coordinate 473 of JAOXSA010000117.1, forward strand.
GGCCTGTTCAGCCAACCAACGGCACAGGTTACCCACACTGGCGATGTAGTTGCCGTGGTTGTGCATGGTTTTCGGTACCAGCCCGTTCGGAATCTTGCTGGCTTTCTGGCCGTCTTTGAGCAGGTAGATCTGATCTTCGGTAACTTCTGTGATCAGTGGCGCACCCTGATCTTTCCAGTCCGGGAACAGTTCGTTCAGGGCGCGGGGTTCTACCACGGCACCGGACAGGATATGACCGCCCACCTCGGCGGCTTTTTCAACCACGCAGACCATCAGTTCCTGGCCTGCATCATTGGCCTGCTGCATCAGACGGCAGGCAGTGGACAGACCGGCAGGGCCCGCCCCGACGATCACCACGTCAAATTCCATTGCTTCTCGTTGCATCTCTCTCACCTTATGCTCGTGGGAACGCTACTTAAAATTGTGCATCACGGATAGCTTCGCTACCTGCTTCAATCACCTGCAGACAAGCAGTCGTGCGCGGCACTAACTGTTCACAGAAAAACTGAGCAGAATTCAGCTTGGCGGACATATATTCCGGATCGCCCTCACCGGCATCCAGTTTAGCCTGAGCGCGCATCGCGCTCTTCGCCATCAGCCAGCCACCACAAAGATACCCGAACAGCATCATAAAGTTAACGCTGACACTTCCCGCAGAAAGGGGATCTCCGCTGTTTTCCAGCAACCATTCACGCGCCTGATGACCTGCGTCAAGTGCAGCAGTCAGACGCTGCGCCGCCAGAGAGAAACGACCACCCAGTTGAGAGAACTCTGCAACATCGGCGCCGATCTCTTCCAGCAGTTCAGCCAGATGAGTACCACCATTCACCAGAGTCTTACGCCCCACCAGATCCAGCGCCTGAATCCCGGTGGTGCCTTCATAGATAGTCAGAATACGGGCATCCCGGTAATGCTGCGCACTGCCGGTTTCCTCAATGAACCCCATACCGCCATGAATCTGGATTCCCAGATAGGTCAACTCCTGTGCCAGCTCTGTCACCCAGCCTTTGACAATCGGCGTCAGCAGCTCAACCCGGGCCTGATTACCCCGGTCGATCTCAGCCGCCGCCGTCAGACACAGAGCACGCATCGCTTCAGTACCGGATTTCATCTGCATCAACATGCGGCGTACATCCGGAAACTCGATAATTGGAAAACGAGAGCCGTCTTTACGGGTACCCTGCAAACGTTCGCGGGCATATTCCAACGCTTGCTGGTATGAACGCTCGGAGACTGCCAGCCCCTGCAGGCCCACCCCCTGACGGGCATGGTTCATCATGGTGAACATATAGGCCAGACCTTTATTGGCCTCACCAACCAGATAACCTTCAGCACCACCATTGTCACCAAAGCTCATAACGCAGGTCGGACTGCCGTGAATACCCAGCTTATGCTCAAGGGAGACACAATGAGCATCGTTACGCTCAGCCGGATTGCCCGCAGCATCCAGTTTGAACTTAGGCACCACAAACAGCGAAATACCTTTCACACCCGCCGGTGCATCCGGCAGACGCGCCAGCACCAGATGGACGATATTCTCTGTCATCTGATGATCGCCCCAGGTGATGAAGATTTTCTGACCGGTAATCAGATAGTGATCACCGTTGGGGATTGCTCTGGTTTTCACCGCCGCCAGATCCGTACCGGCATCCGGCTCGGTCAGGTTCATGGTACCGGTCCACTCCCCGCTGATCATTTTCGGCAGATAGTTCTGCTTAAGTGCATCACTGCCGTGATGAGTGATTGATTCGATAGCCCCCTGACCCAACAACGGACACAGCGCAAACGCCAGATTGGCGCTCTGCCAGATCTCGTTCACCGCAGTGCCCAGAACATTGGGCAGGTTCTGGCCGCCAAATGCTTCATCGGAAGTCAGAGACGCCCAGCCACCCTCCATGTATGCCTGATAGGCATCGGAGAAACCTGCGGTCTCTTCTACACCCAGCTCGCCCAGTACCGGATGCTGATGGTCGCCAACAGTATTCAGTGGTGCTATTACATCACTGCCCAGCTTGCCCGCCTCAGTCAGGATTACAGAGGCCATTTCAGCGTTCAGATCTTCCTGTCCCAGGCTTTCACACAGGTCGTCGAAGCCCACCAGTTCATTGAGAACAAATTCGGCATCAGCCAGAGGGTGTCGATAATCACTCATCACGTTTTCTCCTTACAGCTGCTGGTTCAGTTCAGGCAGGACATCAAACAGATCACCCACCAGGCCATAATCAGCCACCTGGAAGATCGGTGCTTCTTCATCCTTATTGATCGCCACGATCACTTTAGAATCTTTCATACCCGCCAGATGCTGAATTGCACCGGAGATACCCACCGCAACATACAGCTGAGGGGCAACTACTTTACCGGTCTGACCGACCTGCATATCGTTCGGTACGAAGCCGGCATCGACGGCAGCACGGGAAGCACCGACCGCTGCACCCAGTTTGTCAGCAACGTTATAGAGCAGCTCGAAATTATCCCCGTTACCCATACCGCGACCACCGGATATGATAGTGTCAGCAGCGGTCAGCTCAGGGCGATCAGACTTCGCCAATTCCTCACCAACAAAGCTGGACTGACCGGCATCACAGGCTTCAGTAACATTCTCAATCGCGGCAGAACCACCTTCAGCAGATACAGGATCAAATGCCGTGCCGCGGATAGTCAGTAGCTTCACTGCATCCGCTGTTTTAACAGTCGCAATCGCGTTACCGGCGTAGACCGGGCGCTGGAAGGTATCCTCAGCTTCAACCGCGATCACAT
>JAOXSA010000127.1 GCA_025800245.1 Amphritea sp.
CTTTGATGGGTCCAGTCTATGGAATTGGTGCCAGATCGGGATGGGCCAGTTGTTGGTTTTGGATGCAGCCAGCGAGCGAGCGGAGCTCGTAGTTGCTGGATGTGACTTCATCACTTGCTGGTGGTTGGAAAGAAAAACAGCAAAAGTGGCACAGTGCTTTTCTCTCTCTGCCTATAATGCTTTTCCAGCAAGCGACGTAGTCGCGTCCAGCCACTCGCTAGCGGTGAAGCCGCGATCTGGCGAGCAAAGCTATGCTTTGCGGTCTTTCAGCCCTTACAGATTCTTAACCACCAGACTGACTCCAATCACAATCAGCAAAAAGAACGCCATGCGCCGGAGCGTGTTGGGGCTGACCTTTGGCGGATATTTTTTCCCGATCCAGGTGAACAGAGTCACTATCGGGAGACAGACCAATGAGAAAACTCCCATCTCAATAGTCAGGCCGCCCTGGGCACCGACGATGGTGGTCCGGCCTACTGCGCTGAGTAGGAAGATACTTAGCAGACAGAGACGGATAGTCTTCAGTTCGAATGGCTGACGGTAGAACAGATACACCAGCGGCGGACCGGCCATACTGAACAGGCCGGCCAGGAATCCTGCAGCTGCGCCAGAGCTGGCAAAGGTCAGTACGCCAGAGGGCTTTGCCATCGGTTCCGGTTTCAGCATGATCATCAGTCCGGCAACAATGATGGTCAGCCCGAGCAGGATCTGCAGCAGGCTGTTAAGGCTTTCAGTCATATAGTCCAGCACCAGCAGGCCACCGAGAATCGCTGGGAACATAGCGCTGCAGGTAATAATCACCCGCTTAACATCGACAGCCTGAAAATTGCCTTTCAGTGCAACCGCACCGTTGATAAAAGTAACCACGCTGATCACCACAGAGGTAAACGCAATGGGCACCAGTTCAAAGGTGGTTACAGCGCCCATCACAATCATGCCCAGCGCAAAGCCGGTGATTGTCTGAACATAGGTGGCAAACGCAATAATAGCGATAAAGGGGATCAGTGCTGTCAGATCCATACTGGGGGAAATCCTGTTGGGCAGAGCAAAAAAGAGGCAGTGGCACGAGACCAGTCTGATGATGTCGCTATTGTATCGGGCAGTGCGATCAGTGGGTCTGTCCAGATTAGACCTTTGAGTGAGTCCAGTGCGTGTGACTCTGGATTATACCGTTATCTTCTTGTTGGCTGCTAAGCAGCTCAGGTGCATCTAGGTTCAGGTAAACAACGGATTCCTTGATGGGGGAGTGATTGCCTAAACTCAGCTTTCTGCCATTTCAGTGTGTATCTCATCCGCTCAGAGCGAAGTGCTTTCAGTTGTGCTGGCTCCATAGGTGTCCGGCGTCTGGACGTTGTGAGGGTTAGACCGCCTTCTTAGTATGGTTTTTGTTACCCCGGGTCCGACAGGAGGTCGGGGCAGATCTCTTTCGAGCGGAGAACACGATGTCTGTGTCTAAAACAACAGAAAATAATCAGGCAGACCTGAACGCTGATTCGGGAAATACGCTGTCCAGACTGCCGATGAAGCAGTTGGTTTCCGGCGTTATCTTTTTTCTCCTGGCCCTGTTTCTTGGCCAGGTAGTACCCAGTATTGAGATCGCGTGGGTGAGCGCGATTCTGTTACTGACCATCTGGCTGTTTGCCTTTGAAATTGTCGGCGTCGATGTGGCAGCCGCGACCGTGATGGTGCTGCTGGGGCTGACAGGTTTGCTGGCTCCAATCATGGGTCTGGAACAGGGATTGGTATCTAATACGGATCTGTTTAATGGCTTTTCCAGTAATGCGGTAATCTCCATTATCGCGGTCATGATCATTGGGGCGGGTCTCGATAAAACTGGACTGATGGGCAAAGTGGCTAACTGGATTCTGAAAGTGGGCGGTACCACTGAAACCCGTATTATCCCGATCATTTCCAGTACCGTAGGGTTTATTTCCTGCTTTATGCAGAATGTCGGTGCTGCAGCGCTGTTCCTGCCGGTGGTCAGCCGTATCTCCGGACGTACCGGATTGCCGATGTCCCGTCTGCTGATGCCGATGGGTTTCTGTGCCATTCTCGGTGGCACGATGACTATGATCGGCTCCAGCCCGCTGATTCTGCTGAACGATCTTATTCTGACGTCCAATCAGGCGTTGCCTGCTGATCAGCAGATGGATACCTGGTCACTGTTTTCGGTGACGCCGGTGGGTATCTGCCTGGTGATCACTGGTATTGTTTATTTCATCGTTGCTGGTCGCTTCGTTCTGCCAAGCAATAAGGATGATGATCCATCGACCAATACTATGGACTATTTCCGGGATATCTACTGCCTGCAGTGCGATGTCATGGAGGTGTTTGTCGATGAAGACAGCCCGCTGGTGGGACAGACTCTGGAGCAGTTTGAGTATCCGAATTCGGTGCGCGTAATCGCTGTCCAGCTTGCAACCGGCAAGCGCCAGATCAGTACTGGTCTGGCCCGTACCGTGGCGGTTGAGGCCAACTCTGTGCTGGCAGTGATCGGTTCGGATGACGCGCTCAACCGGTTTGTTGAAACCTTTCGGGTTGAGCGTCGGGATGATCTGGAAGCGTTTTCTGAAGATCTCTCCAATGCCAAAGCCGGTATCGCGGAGATTGTGGTACCACCGGGTTCCGAGTTGATCGGTAAAACCGCACTGGAACTGCGTTTACGGAATGTCTACGGCCTCAATCTGATGGCGCTGCACCGCGCCGGGGAAACCTCTCAGGCCGGGCAGGGGGTTCGGGCAATTGAGATTCAGCCCGGCGATACACTGGTATGTCACTCCAGCTGGGAAGATCTGGCCCGTCTCGAGCGGGACCGCAATTTCGTAGTGATGACCAGTAACTATCCGAAAGAGGAGCTGCGTCCCCATAAAGTGGGCTGGGCACTGGGCTTCTTTGTGATCGCGCTGACGATGGTGCTGTTTACCGATATCCGTCTTTCTGTCGCGCTGATGACCGGGGCGATGGGGATGATTCTCAGCGGTGTATTGAGTATCGATGAAGCTTATGAATCGGTGAGCTGGAAAACTGTGTTTCTGTTAGCCAGCCTTATCCCACTGGGCATGGCGGTAGAAAGCACCGGCACTGCGGCCTGGATTGCAGATCAGACACTGGCGTTTCTGGATGGAATGCCTATCTGGGGCCTGCAGCTTGCAGTGGCTGTGCTGGCGACCTTCTTCACGCTGGTGATGTCCAACGTTGGTGCCACCGTGTTACTGGTACCTCTGGCGGTGAATATTGCCATCGGTGCCGGGGCTGATCCGGCGGTGTTCGCGCTTACGGTGGCGCTGGCAACATCCAACTCTTTCCTGATACCGACGCACCAGGTGAATGCGCTGATTATGGGGCCAGCGGGTTACCGGGTACCGGACTTTATCCGTGCCGGAGGGATCATGACGGTGCTGTTCCTGATCGTTCTGATTGTGATGATGAACATCGTTTTCTGAACTGGACCCATTACCTGAAAAAGGCCGCAGAATGCGGCCTTTTTTGTGTCTGTTAATTGTTTCTAACCTGCTGTTTTGTATTGGTTTTTGTGCTGGCCCCATCGCGCCTTTCAGTCTGGTCGTTGTGCGCTTTGGTGGCAGTCCCTAGCATAAATACACAGAGTCATAATGCTGCAACATTGCATGTGATTCTCCTCTTACGGCATTTGAATTTTTCATGGGCGACGGTTCCCATGACGCTAAGGTGGATAATAAATATGACAAGCCAAGCCACTCTTAAGCAGGCCGATGTAATCGCAACTGAAAGCACCGCAGGAAAGGTGCAGATCAGCGATGCAAGCCTGCCTCAGTTCGAAGACCGGGCCAATCAGGAGACCAAGTACACAACCTGTTACATGTGTGCTTGCCGCTGTGGTATCAAGGTTACGGTTGAAGACAACAAGGTTCGCTTTATTCAGGGCAACCCGAATCATCCAATTAACAAGGGTGTGCTTTGTGCCAAGGGTAACTCCGGCATCATGAAGCAATACTCACCTGCAAAACTGAGCTCTCCGTTGCTGCGTAAGCCGGGTACAGAGCGAGGCGCCGGTGAGTTTGAAGAGATTAGTTGGGAACAGGCGCTGGATATGTTGGAGAAGCGCCTTTCTCACATCCGTGCTACCGATCCTAAAAAACTGGCTTACTTCACTGGCCGTGACCAGATGCAGGCACTGACCGGTATGTGGGCGAGCCAGTTCGGTACTATCAACTGGGCAGCTCACGGCGGTTTCTGTTCTGTGAATATGGCTGCCGGTGGTCTCTACACCATGGGTCATGCGTTCTGGGAGTTCGGTGATCCTGACTGGGATAATACCAAGTACTTCATGATGTGGGGTGTGGCGGAAGATCACAGCTCCAACCCGATCAAACTGGGCCTGAAAAAGCTGAAAGAGCGCGGTGCTAAGTTTGTTGCGATTAACCCGGTACGTACCGGTTATCAGGCAATTGCCGATGAGTGGGTTGCGATCCGTCCGGGTACAGATGCCGTTCTGGCACTGTCTATGGTTCACGTGCTGCTGAAGAACCAACTGGTTGATGACGAGTTTCTGATTCGTTACACCAACTCACCACAGCTGGTAGTGAATACGCCGGGACAGAAAGGTGATGGCCTGTTCTACCGCGGCGAAAGCGGTCAGCCACAGGTATGGGATCTGGTTGAAGAACGCTTCATGGATGCCAACCTGCCGGAGATCAGCCCGGCACTGTTCGGTGAGTTCACCATGCCGGATGGCACACCAGTGCGCACTGCAATGAGCATCATGCTCGAGAAGTATCTGGATGATCAGTACGCACCGGAAAACGCCGCCAAAGAGTGTGGTGTTGCCGCTGAAGATATTGAGCGTATGGCGCTGGAAATGGCCCATGTAGCGTTCAAAGAAACCATTACCATTGATGTTGAGTGGACCGACTGGGCTGGCCGTAAGCAGGATAAGTTCATCGGTCGTCCAGTATCCATGCACGCCATGCGCGGTATCTCTGCGCACTCCAATGGCTTCCAGACCTGCCGTGCGATCCACCTGCTGCAGGTTCTGCTGGGTACTATCGACTGCCCGGGAGGCCATCTGGCCAAGCCGCCATTCCCGAAACACATTCCACCGGGTATCAAACCAGCTAAAGAGATGGCGCCAAACACGCCGCTTAAGTCGCCACCACTGGGTTTCCCGACCTGTCCGGAAGATCTGGCGATCCATGAAGATGGCACGCCGATGCGTATCGACAAGGCTTACAGCTGGGATGCACCGATCTCCTGTCACGGTCTGATGCACATGGTGATCAGCAACGCGGTGAAGGGCGATCCGTATGAGATCGACACCCTGATGCTGTTTATGGCGAACATGGCCTGGAACTCCAGCATGAACACTGCGCAGACCATGGACATGCTGACCCAGAAGAAGGACGACGGCGAATACAAGATTCCGTTTATCGTGTGTTCTGACGCTTTTAACTCCGAGATGGTGGCGTACTCTGATCTGGTCCTGCCGGATACCACTTATCTGGAGCGTTACGACACTATCTCCATGCTGGACCGTCCGATCTCTGAGCCGCATGCGGCCTGTGATTCGGTACGTATCCCGGTGATTGAGCCTGACCGTGATGTGATGAGCTGGCAGGAAGTGATGGTTGAGATGGCTGGCCGTCTGGGCTTCCCGGCATTTTCCACGCCGGAAGGTGAGCGCAAGTACGAAAGCTATAAAGACTTCATCATCAACTTCGAGAAAGAGCCGGGTATCGGCTTCTTGGCGGGTTACCGTGGTAAGGATGGTGAGAAGTCTCTGCGTGGTGAGCCTAATCCGCGTCAGTGGGATGCGTACGAGGAGAACGAAGGTTTCTTCGAGATGCATCTGGATATGAACCAGCGCTACATGCGTCACGCCAACCTGGATTACCTGACACTGGCGAAAGAGGCGGCCTGGGTCGGTTCTACCGATCAGATCGTGATCGAACTGTACTCTGAGAAACTGCAGAAATTCCGTCTGGCGGGTCAGGGTCTGTACGATGGCCCACAGCCGACCGAAGAGCACCACAAAGAGCGCCTGGTCGAATACTTTGATCCACTGCCGTTCTACTACATGCCGCTGAAAGAGCAGCGAATCGACCGTGATGAATATCCGTTCCATGCAGTGAATCAGCGTCCGATGTTCATGTACCACAGCTGGGACAGCCAGAATGCATGGCTACGTCAGATCATGTCGCAGAACTACCTGTTCATGAACCGGATAGCGGCAGAACGTGAAGGTATTAAAGACCTGAGCTGGGTCTGGGTGGAATCCCATAACGGCAAGATCCGTGTACAGGTAAAACTGATGGAAGGCACCAACGAGCAGACCGTCTGGACCTGGAACGCGATTGCTAAACGGGGCGGGGCTTGGGGCCTGTCTGACGACGCTAACGAGGCGACCGATGGCTTCCTGATGAACCACCTGATCTCCGAACTGTTGCCACAGAAAGGCGACAAAGTGGACCGTGTAACCAACTCCGACCCTGTCACCGGACAGGCAGCCTGGTACGACCTGCGGGTGAAGATCACTCCGGCCGCTGAGGGTGAAACCGGAACCTGGCCAAGCTTCAGTGCCCTGAAGCCGCAGCCCAATGCGAAGCCGTCTCCGGATATGCTGAGCTACACGTCCCACGAAAACGTCAATCTGGTACGCCCGATGTCAGACATTCTGACGCGTGGCGAGAAGTAACTGCAGACGGAGAAGAAGAATATGAAATTAGGTCTGGTAGTTGATCTGGATACCTGTGTCGGTTGTCACGGTTGTGCCACTGCCTGTAAGCAATGGAACACCTCCGGCACCATCGGCCCGCTGTCCGATGAAAACCCTTATGGCAAAGACCCGAACGGGGCCTGGCTGAACCGTATCCGTACTTACGAGGTGGATGACAGTCCGAACAGTAAAACGGTAAACATGCCACTGTCCTGTATGCACTGTGATAATGCTGCCTGTGTCACCGTTTGTCCGACCGGCGCGTCCTACAAACGTGAAGAGGATGGCATCGTACTGGTCGATCAGGACAAGTGCATGGGCTGTAACCTGTGTTCCTGGGCTTGCCCATACGGCGCCCGTGAGCTGGATCCGGGGCAGGGTACCATGAAGAAATGTACCCTGTGTGTGGACCGTATCTACGACGAGAGTCTGCCGGAAGATGAGCGTAAGCCAGCTTGTGTAATGACCTGTCCGACCAAGTCCCGTGTATTCGGTGACTTTGATGATCCGAACTCTGAAGTCAGCCAACTGGTACGTGACCGTGCCGGTAAGCAGCTGATGCCGGAACTGGGTTACAACCCTGTGAACACCTATCTGCCACCGCGTAACAAGCCGGTTGTGCAGACCTACGAACCGAAGTCCGTCGTGGCAACGGTGAAAGGCTGGGTAAACAAGGTTATTGCCCGTTAATAACAACTATAAATAGGGCTGCTGAACACCGCAGCCCTGAAAATTCGGAGATTGTATTATGCATCCGGCGTTTTCAGTTCTTGTATTTACAGTGATGTCCGGTGCCGGTTACGGCCTGATGACACTGATGATTATCGGCCATCTGGCCGGCTTGCCTCAGCTGCTGGACAGCTCGGTACTGCTCAGTGGCGGTATCCTGTCTCTGGCGCTGATCACCGGTGGTCTGTTGTCGTCCACCCTGCACCTGGCAAATCCAAAGAATGCCTGGCGTTCTTTCAGTCGTTTCAAAACCTCCTGGTTGTCCCGTGAAGCGGTGTTTGCTGTGTTGTTCTACCCATTCGCGCTGGCGTATCTGGCGGCGGTTTATCTGAACGGTGCAGAAGTGACCGGTCTGGGCCTGCTGTCGGGCATTGCAACCGCGGTTCTGGCGATGGTAACCCTGTTCTGCACCAGTATGATCTATGCCAGTCTGAAGACTATTCGCCAGTGGAACTCCTCGCTGACCCCGGTGAACTATATCGCGCTGGGTCTGATGTCCGGCTCTCTGCTGCTGGCGGCGGTTCAGGCACTGGTAGGTGATGGTGCTTCAACCAGTCTGACTTCACTGGCGCTGACTCTGGTGGTGCTGGGCGCGACCTGCAAGCTGATCTATCTGTTCTGGATCGGTAAGCCGGCGGGCAGCACTATCAATACCGCAACCGGTTTTACCCAGGCCAGTGTTCGTCTGCTGGATCAGGGTCATACCTCGAATGGGTTCCTGAATAATGAATTTGGTTACACCGTTGAAGCGAACCGTCTGGTACGTCTGCGTCTGTTGATGCTGGGACTGGCTTTTGTTGTGCCGTTTCTGCTGATTCTGGCAGCGAATACTGCGTTGCTGGTAATTGCTGCCGCGTCTGCTATTGCCGGTTTGCTGGTTGAGCGCTGGTTGTTCTTCGCTGAAGCCCGCCACGTAGTGCGCCTGTTCCACGGTGACCAGACAGTCTGATAGCGCTCGTATCCGAGTACAGAAGGAGAAACACAATGAACTTTGAAACCCGAAACCCTGCTACCGGTGAATTACTGGAACAGTTCGATTTTCTCAGTGATGTACAGCTGGAGCAGAAGTTAAACCAGGCTGAGAAAGTCTCTCTGGCCTGGCGTGGTAGCAGCTTCGAAGAGCGCAGCAAGTTGCTGAAACAACTGGCCGAAAAACTCCATGAACAGCGGGATGAGTTAGCACATACTATCTCTCTTGAAATGGGAAAACGGCTGGTTGAGGCATTCGGTGAAGTGGATAAGTGTGCACTGGCATGCAGCTACTACGCCGATAATGCCGAGGCGATGTTGCAGGATGAACTGGTGGAAACTCCGGCGCGGAAGAGCCTGATCAGCTATGAACCACTGGGTATCGTACTGGCTATCATGCCGTGGAATTTCCCTTTATGGCAGGTGTTCCGTTGTATGGTTCCGGCGTTGATGGCGGGTAATGGTGTGCTACTGAAGCATGCACCGAATGTACCCCGTTGTGCCAGAGCAATTGAACAGCTGCTGCTGGATGCCGGAGCGATGGAAGGTCTGGTGACCGATCTGACTATCTCTGTTGAACAGACCGGTAATGTTATTGCCGATCGCCGGGTGCAGGGCATTGCCTTTACTGGTAGTGAAGGTGCCGGTCGTCAGATCGGTGCTCTGGCAGGACAGCATCTGAAGAAAGCAGTGCTGGAGCTGGGCGGCAGTGACCCGTTCATTGTACTGGATGATGCGGATCTCGAAGTGGCGGTGGATACGGCGATGCGTGCCCGTTTCAGCAATGCCGGTCAGATCTGTATTGCGGCTAAGCGTTTTCTGGTGGTGCCTTCCCGTATTGAAGAGTTTACCGCGCTGATGGTTGAAAAGGCTCAGGCGATGCAGCATGGGGATCCTTTACTGGCTGAAACCACGCTGGCGCCGATGGCCCGCGCGGATCTGCGTGAGCTGGTGCAGCGTCAGGTACAGGCATCTGTTGAAGAGGGTGCACGTCTGCTGACCGGTGGTGAGAACCTGCCGGGGGATGGCTACTTCTTTGCGCCGACAGTACTGGATAATGTGCGCCTGGGGATGACCGCTTATAACGAAGAGATCTTCGGCCCTGTGGCAGCCATTGTGGCGGTACGGGATGAGGCGGACGCTATTGCCCAGGCTAACGCAACCCGCTTTGGTCTGGGCGCCAGTGTCTGGACCGAAGACCTTGAGAAAGGCGAAGCGATTCTGCGTCAGCTTGAGGTGGGTAATGCTTTCCTGAATGCTCAGGTGGCCAGTGATATCCGTATGCCGTTCGGTGGTGTGAAAGCGTCGGGGCTGGGGCGTGAGCTGGGTATCAGCGGTATCCGTGAGTTCTGTAACACTAAATCCATCTGGGTTGCTTAATGGTGGACGGCTCAACAGTGTTCCTTAATCTTGATGAGGATGAGATTAAGGAACAGGAGATAGAGGAACAGGAAGACGATCAGTCTGACGGTGAAGAAGAGTAACAGCTAAAAAGGAGACCGGGTGTCTCCTTTTTTGTATCCGGGCGAGAGTCTGTCTAAGGTTAGCTTATACCGGAGGGGAGGCGATACTGTCAGAGGAAGCTGATATGAGACTCTCAACGTTGACGATTATGTTGTCGTCCCTTACCTGTGTTTGTCTGCCAGTGAAAGCTGAACAGACACCGTCTGTCGCCCTCACTGCAGGCACTTTTGATTTCGAGAATGATGCGGTAGCCATGTACGGAGTTGAGTACCGCTGGCCGGCATCTGAGCGGTTTTTCAGCATTATTCCCGTGGCCGGAATTGAAAGTAATGCTGATGGTGCATTCTGGGTTTATGCTGGCGGCCGGTATGATTTCTGGCCCTCAGAGCGCTGGTTCTTAACGCCGCACTGGGCGGCATCCTGGTACCGGCAGAATGGCGGTAAGGATCTCGGGTCTGAGCTGGAGTTCAGGTCCGGGCTGGATTTCGGCTATCGGTTTGAGGGTGGTTCCAGATTTGCCGTTGGGGTGCACCATCTTTCAAATGCCGATTTTGGTGATACCAACCCCAGTTCAAACAATATTGTATTCAGTTTCAGCATTCTGTTGGACTGATCCGGTCAAAAAAAGGAGGCACAGGCCTCCTTTAAGTTATCGATGCTCGGATTCAGATACGGTCGAGATTCTCGCGAAGCTCCTGAATCTTTGCAGTCATTACCTGCTCCAGACGGTCCAGCTCACGGCGCAGTGCATCGCGGCGATCAACCTTGCTCAGATTCTTCGACAGGCTGTTCAGCTCGCTGATTGCTGCCACCAGTACCGGATCACTGCCACCGAGTTTCTGAGCCTGCGCTTCGCTATCAGCGGCGACGACATTACGTTCGAAATGGAAACTGCTGCTGTCTGGCAGATCCGCTTCACTTTGTTGCTTGAAATAAACTTTCAGCTCTTCAGTGTTGGCACCCTGGCTCAGCTTGTAGTGGCTGATGCTGTTGATATCGTTCAGGCCCATCGCCTGCAGGGTTGGAAATTCAGACATCGCGTCGCCTTTGTCAGTCTATGGATTGTTATATTTTTGCCAGCATCCAGCATCCAGCATCCAGCATATCGGCGTGCACCGGAAACAGTAGGGCCAGTTGGGTTTCCGTGATATGACCAGTCTGGTTCCAGATGCAGTTTTTTTCTGGTCCTAATGTCTAACAGGCCGATCTCTTACAGTTAAAGCCTACCTTGCGACAGTAGATTGAACTGCTGCGCATGCTCCGCTGACAGGCGAATGGTGGCGCCGGGTAGGGGCGACGTTTCAGTATTAGAAAAATAATCAGGAGCTGATATGGCAACTAAATCATTTGTAAAAGTTGAGCCGGAAGCAGAAACCGTTGAGCTGTTTGACCGTTATCACAAGTACACCGGTACCACACCGGAGTTTTACATTGCTCAACTGGTGGAGAAGACCCTGCCAACCGTTCAGGCGATGGTCGATGCGATGGATGAAGCCAGCGCTGATCCGGAAGCAAACTTGGATGTTATGGAGCTGTTTGGTAAGAAAATGGCTGAAGCAGCCCTGGCCCAGAAAGAAGCTGCGAAGGCCGAGCCACTGGTTGTGAACTGATCCGCTACTGATATTTGTGGAATAAGAAAAGCCGCTGAAGAGCGGCTTTTTTTATTCTGTTGACCCGTCCTGAATAAGGTTGACCCTGGAACGGATCAGAAGCTCGGTACAACCGCGCCCTGATCAAACTGTTCGCCCAGAAGCACGCCTTTATTTCCTGCGATACGACGTACCAGTGCTGCGTAATCCGCTGCACCCACACCATCAGGTACAAACTCAAAGATAGTCTGGCCGTGAGACGGAGAGCGCGCCAGTTGTTCATCGTAACGTACCGGTGTGCATACCTTGTCACCATAAAGGTCCTGCAATTTACGATAGATATTTTTCGGTTGCTCAACCCGGTCATCCAGGAAGGTCGGTACGATGTAGTTGAGATCGATTGGCTTATAGCGTTTGATCGCATGCAGGTTCTTGGTGAACTCTGCCAGACCGTGCAGTGCCATCACTTCAAGGGCGACCGGCGTCAGAATTTCGGTGGCATAGAACAGAACGTTGACGGTCAGCTGATCCCAGCCGGGGGAGGTATCGATAATCACATAATCGTAGGCGCCATCAATATCAGCCATCGCTTCAGACAGAGTCCATTCAGCACCGAAACTCTTCTTATCAATGACCCGCTTCACACCGGCCAGTGAACGTCCGCCACCGAGTATGTCCAGATTAGGCCGGGCTTCGAAGATTGTCTCTTTGGCTGTCAGTTCGCCGGTCAGCAGTTCGGTTAATCCTGCAGGCGGCTTCTTACCCAATACAAAAGAGGACTGGCCCTGGGTGTCGGTATCGATCAGCAGTACTTTATAGCCAGCCATCGCCAGCCCGGCACTGAGGTTCACAGCAGTGGTGGTTTTACCCACACCACCTTTACTCAGCGAAACACAGATCTTGCGGGTGTTTTTCGGTGCAGCGGGCGTTGCCTGAGCCGGCGTTGTAGCCGCAGCCGCTGGTGTTGGTTTCTGCTCCTCTTCATGTTCCAGATTGATCAGGAACTTGTGTTCGCAGGCCTTACAACGGACTATGAATTTCTTCTTCGCCGTAACCTTACCAGTATCTGCACGATGCTTTCTGGAACAGTTGGGACAAACAATAATAGTCATGGCTTCGCCTTCTTAAGATCTTCCAGGATGGCATGCAGTGCAACTTTGGCCAGTCTTTGCACTGAGACATCGGATTTTGACTTAGTAATGAAGTTGAGACTGATCTTACCTTTCACCTTTTTAACCTGGACCGCGAACTTGTCGGTTTCGTTCTGCCAGATCAGCTCGCCCTGAATTGTTGCCTCATCTTCCAGCAGGCTTTCCGCATCGCTGAAGATCAGGTTGTTCAGTTGTTCGAGCTCTTCAATATCATCATCAACATCTTCGTTGAGCAGTAAGCTCATTACATCCACTTGCTCTTGCTCAGGCATTTTCAAACATCTCCTGACGCAGGGTGAACAGAGCCTGTTTCAGCTGCTTACTGGTTTCTTTTTCGACCTCAAGCCACTGCACACCACAGATCCAGTTGCCTTCACCGTTGGTGGATTTGTGGACCACTTCGCCATGTAAGCCGTCGAAGCGCTGCTCATTCAGTACTATGCTGCATTGTGGCAGCTCGTCATCCTCTTCAAAGGGTGTATCGCCGTTGATAGCGATACAGACCCCGGATACACTGGCGTCGATCAGCGGATAGCTATTGCCATCAATGACCACCGAAAAATCGATCTGATCTTTCAGCTTTAAGCGGTAATCTTTCCGCGTAACCGGTTCTGAGTTCTGTTCACTGGGAAGCTCTTCCAATTCGAAAGAGTCATCACTGATAATTTCCATTGAAAACCTCTGGCATGCCTGTTGTATATCCATATCCCGGTACCGTTATGGTTATGGTACCGATTCCGACGGCAATCAAACTAACGTTTCACACCAGTGTAAGTAGGAACAGTGGCTACCCTCAAGGATTGCACCTCTTAGAATGGGTATCTGTTTTTGACGTGGCTTTAGAGGCGAAAAAAATAAAAAGCCGGGTGCAGATAAACTGCCCCGGCTTAATCAGAAGTACGTCATTGTGAAGGTGGGATCAGAACTCGGTACCGATAGATATCACAACAGAGTGGTGATTGCTGTTGTCGAATTTACCAGTATCCCCATCAGAACTCGTTATCTCATAATCGGCTGTGCGGAAGTAACGATATTCCGTAGTGATGAAAGCGTCTTCTGATAAATTGAAACGGTTACCCAGCATCAGTTGAAATGCTGCAACAGTGTCAGAATCATCAATTTCACCGCTGAATCCATCAACAGTGATGCTATCCCACTTTACTTTACTGAGACCGATACCTGCGCCCAGATAAGGATTGAAAATGTCGCTCTGTGATTCCAGCTGCGGAGTATAGTAGCCGTTCAGCATCAGAGAAGTGTATGTAAGATCACCGCCCAGACCCGTTTTGGTTGTGCCGGATTCTGTACGTTCCTGGGCGTCAAAGCTTTTGTATTGAAGCTCCAGTTCAACAGCCAGAGTCTCAGAGTACTGATGGCCGATAGCTCCCTGGAATCCCAGACCGTTTTCAAAATCCCATTCAGTAATGTTGGCGTTTGTTTCGTCCTGTTCCGCAGGGGCGGAATAGGAAAGACCGCCTTTTACGTAATAATCAGCCTCAGCCAGAGCTACAGGAGTGAAACCAGTAGCAGAGATCAGGGATGCGCAGATTAGTAGTTGTCTCATAAATCCTCCTTGAGATAAGACAAAACAGAACAGCCTTAGGCGATTATGAGAGTCTGTCCCTAGACAACCGCTGAAAAGTCATGCCGAAAAATTTGAAGCGGATTATAACTTCAGTATTTCCATCTTGCCACTCCTTACGGGGTAGCTGTTCTATACCATTTCTTTCAGTGCGCTGGTGCGGGCGATATTCAGTACCGGGCCGTTGATTTCAAGCAGTCCCTGAGCCCGGAAATCATGGATGACCCGGGAGAATGTTTCCGGCTGCATTGCCAGTCGGGCGGCGATCAGACGTTTGGCGACCGGCAGGGTGATTTCGACCTGCTCTTTGTGCCGATCCTGTTCTTCGATCAGGCCCAGAATAAAACGAACCACTCTCTGGGTAGCGGTCTGATGGGTGAGGGTTTCGATCTCCGAGAGACAGTTCTGCAAGCGGCAGGCGAGGGCGCCCATCACTTTAAAGCAGGTACTGCTGGATGCTTCCAGCAGTTCTTTGTAGACCCGGTTGCTGAAACTCAATAGCTGGGCTTTATCTTCGATACTGGCATTCACCGGATAGCTGGGCTTATCGAAGAACATTGCCGCTTCACCGGCGGTTTCGTTGGATTTCAGAACATTGATGATGATCTCCCGACCATCGGTATGCAGGCGATAGAGTTTCACTGTACCGCTGATAATCAGATAGAAACGTTCGGCGGTCTCGTTCTGCATAAACAGTGGCTGGCCGGAGGCCAGATTATGCAGATGAGCACAACGAACCAGTCTCTTAAACTGGCCATCACCCAGGGAATGAAACAGAGGGTGCTGGCGTGCCAGAGCCAGCGCCTGATCGAATTCGGGAGAGTTCATAAGCTATTCCACACAGTAGATATCCGGCATGGCGTCAAAGTCCTTCACATCGACCTGCAGGTCTTTGATAACGCCATCTTCGATGCTGTAGATCCAGCCGTGAACGGTCAGATCCTGACCTTTCTTCCAGGCTTTCTGGACCACTTTGGTACGGCATATATTGGCAACCTGTTGCTGCACATTCAGTTCGCACAGCAGGTTAACGCGGGCCTGCTCATTCTCCTGTGTACTGAGTATTTCGCGGTTGCTGTAACCTATATCTTTAAGGTGTCGCAGCCAGTTATCAATCAGGCCCAGATCTTTATTACCCAGTGCAGCTGCCACACCGCCGCAGCCATAGTGACCGCAGACAATAATGTGCTTCACTTGCAGTACTTCCACCGCATAATGCAGTACTGAGATACAGTTGAGATCGGTATGCAGAACCATATTGGCAATGTTGCGATGGACAAACAGCTCACCCGGTAACAGACCGACAATTTCGTTGGCCGGTACCCGGCTGTCGGAGCAGCCTACCCAGAGGTATTCCGGTTTCTGCTGGGCAGCCAGTTGCTTGAAAAAGCCCGGGTGTTCGGCCTCCATTCTGTCGGCCCAGGCTTTATTGTTATCCAGTAGATCACTGAGCATGATGAATACTCCTCGCTATGCTGGCTTTTGTATTCTCTTGTGTCCTGCTTACTGCACCAGCAGTGAGTCGGCACCACTGATTTCGAAACCGTTGATCTCAGCGTCACCGGCCAGCAGTTGAATGTACTGATTTACGGCACGGCGATAGTTGCGTTCCTGCAGGTAGTCGCGAATCTTTTCTTCTACCGCTTCGAAAGGCAGTTGTTCACCCTCCACGCGCTGATCAATGCGCACCACGTGAAAGCCGTAACGACTTTCGATCGGACGCTCGGCCAGTCCGGGTTCAAGGGAGAAAATGTGACGCTCGAATTCCGGCACGGTCTGGCCTTTATCAAGCTGTCCGAGCTGTCCACCCAGTTCTTTAGAAGGGCAGTCTGAATCCTGCTTTGCCAGGGCTGCGAACTTATCCGGGCTGGCTCGCAGGGTTCTGATCAGCGCTTCAGCCTGCGCCTTGCGGCTGGCACGTTCTTCCAGATCCTGCGGATCAGCACCCAGCAGAATGTGGCTGGCGGCGATCAGTACTGGCGTTCTGAACTTCTCGGTATTGGCTTCGTAGTAGCGCAGGCAGGTAGCTTCATCGGCGCTGGACAGTTCTACTTCCTGTTCCAGCAATTGACTGATACGCAGCTCTTCATCGGTTTCATTGAGACTGACCGCCTCGGCCCGCTGTAACAGTAGCTCGCGCACTACAAGGGATTGCGCCGCCTGCTGACGGGAAGCTTCCATGGTGTCGGCAGGGTAGTACTGCATTTCCTGCAGAATCGAGTGTGAATCGATGGTTTTGCCGTTGACGATCACTTCGTCGAAATCCGGTGCTTCTGTTTTTGGGTCGATAGGCAGGTCAATGGTATCTATCATCTGCATGACGGAAGTCCTCAGTTCTGTGTAAAGAGCGTAATCCGGTATTGCTCACGGGTAGGCAGGTCAATGGTATCTATCATCTGCATGGCGGGAGTCCTCAGTTACGTCTAAAAAAGCGTCATCAGGTGTTGCTGGGTTCTGGTTGGCGCTTTTTTAGAGGCAGCGGTTATCAGGGTTGAATGTCACCTGCAGCCTGAGCTGCAGGTGACGATTGGCGTTATTAACGCTGACGTACGATCTGGTAACCACGGGCAAGGTACTTCACCGGTGCACTCCAGATGTGAACCATCCGGGTGAAGGGGAAGACTACGAACATGGTCAGGCCGACGAAGATGTGCAGCTTGTAGATAAAGCCAACATCAGTCAGGTGAGTCGCTGCATCCGCCTGGAAAGTCACCAGACTCTGTGCCCAGTTCGCCAGCAGTACCATGACGCTGCCGTCCAGGTGACCCATTGAGAATGGGATGGTCAGCAGACCCAGTGTGACCTGTGCAAACAGCAGCATCAGAATGAACAGATCCGCTTTAGTACCGGTGGCACGTACGCGGGCATCACCCATGCGGCGTTTCAGCAGCAGGAAGGCACCGACCCAGCAAGCGATGCCGGCAGCACCACCACTGATGATCGCCAACAGCTGTTTGTTAGCTGTGGAGATGAATGGCTCGTAGACAGCGTGTGGCGTCAGCAAACCCACCAGGTGACCGAAGAAGATAAACAGCACACCGACGTGGAACAGGTTACTGGCGGCACGGAACCCTTTCGAGCTCAGCATCTGACTGGAACTGGCACGCCAGGTGTATTGCTCCCGGTCGTAGCGAATCCAGCTGCCGATCAGGAAAACTGCACCGGCAATGTATGGGTAAACCCCAAACAGAAGATCATTAATGTATGACATGGTTTCTCTCCCGGGCTCCTCAGGAGCCGGTTGTTCCTGGCTGTGAAGATTGAACGGCTGGCTGGATGTGCAGTGGCTTGGCCACATCCACAGAGTCCAGCTCACGGCGACGCTGATTGAGCAGGTTATCCCCACACTGGTCAGCCCCGTTCTGGGCGCTACCTTCGGTAAAGCGCACCATCTCCTCTTCCCACACCTGGTCCAGTGCTTCAGGGGTATCGTCGCGAACTTCATTGGCGACTTTTTCCTTCAGCTCTTCCCGCTCAACGGCAACACCGGTCAGGCTCAGCAGTGCTTCAAACAGCACCGCATAATGGCTTTCCCGTTTGTGCAGCCGGGTTTCCAGCAGGGCCAGAATATGGCAGACATCAGCCAGCCACTGACGGACTTCCTGTTCCGGTCGCAGGGACAGGAATTCCAGGAACAGTGGGATGTAGTCAGGCAGTTCGCGCTGGTCGATCATGAACCCTTGCTTCTCGTAGATCGCCATCAGGTCCACCATCGCCTGGCCACGGTCACGGCTTTCGCCGTGGACGTGTTCAAACAACAGCAGAGAGTGGGAGCGACCCCGGTCAAACAGGGCTACATATTCTTCCTGAGCATCCAGCAGATCTTTGCTGCACAGCTGTTCAACAAAGCTGATCAGCGCGGCTTTCTGTTCTGCGGGCAGGAACGGATCGTTCTGCAACTCTTCGATCAGGTCCTGGCGGCCACCCAGAAGCTCAGCTTCCGGGTAGTCCATCAGGGCAGAGATCACTTTCAGATTTCGCATGATCGATCTCCTAGTCCAGCTCAGCAGGGTCAACCTGCTTCACGCTGCCAATCTTCTCAACCATGGTGACGTTCTGCTTCTTGCCACCGAACAGGTTGAACTCAGTTTCACCGCCGGCACAGCCGTTACCGAAGCTGAAGCCACAACCGTTACGTTCCGGGAACGCTTCCTTAGCCAGTTCACGATGGCTGGTTGGGATTACGAAGCGGTCTTCGTAGTTAGCGATAGCCAGGTAGCGATACATATCTTTCGCTTGCTGCTCGGTCAGACCAGCGTCTTCCAGCACTTCCAGGTTGATCTTGCCTTCCACCTGTTCGTCACGCTTGTAGGCACGCATGGCCAGCAGACGTTTCAGGGCGCTGATAACGGGTTTTTCGTCACCAGCGGTCAGCAGGTTAGCCAGATATTTAACCGGGATACGCAGGCTGTCGACATCCGGAATCGTACCGTTCATACCGATCTGACCAGCGTCAGCCGCAGACTGAATCGGGCTCAGAGGTGGCACGTACCAGACCATTGGCAGAGTACGGTATTCAGGGTGCAGTGGCAGTGCCAGTTTCCAGTCCATCGCCAGCTTGTACACTGGAGATTCCTGAGCGGCACGGATCACGTTGTCCTCAACACCATCTTTGCGAGCCTGCTCGATCACTTTCGGATCGAACGGATCCAGGAAGATCTCCAGCTGCTTCTCGTACAGGTCCTGCTCGTTACCAGCTGCTGCGACTTCTTTGATGCGATCAGCATCGTAAAGCATCACACCCAGGTAGCGGATACGGCCTACACAGGTCTCGGAGCAGACGGTTGGCATACCGGATTCGATCCGTGGATAGCAGAAGATACACTTCTCGGATTTGCCGGTTTTCCAGTTGTAGTAGATCTTCTTGTACGGGCAACCGCTGACACACATCCGCCAGCCGCGGCACTTGTCCTGGTCGATCAGTACGATACCGTCCTCTTCGCGCTTGTAGATTGCACCTGATGGGCAGGACGCAACACAAGCCGGGTTCAGACAGTGCTCACACAGACGTGGCAGGTACATCATGAAGGTATTTTCGAACTGGCCGTAAATATCCTTCTGCACATTGTCGAAGTTCTTATCTTTAGAACGCTTGGAGAACTCGGTACCGAGAATCTCTTCCCAGTTCGGACCCCATTCGATCTTGTCCATCCGCTGACCGGTGATCAGTGAGCGGGGACGCGCAACCGGCTGGTGCTTACCTTCCGGTGCGTTATGCAGGTGCTGGTAATCGAAGTCGAACGGCTCGTAGTAGTCGTCGATCTCTGGCATGTCCGGGTTGGCGAAGATGTTCGCCAGCACCCGCCACTTGCCACCGATACGCGGTTCGATATTGCCGTCTGCTTTACGGATCCAGCCGCCTTTCCATTTGTCCTGGTTTTCCCACTCTTTCGGGTAACCGATGCCCGGCTTGGTTTCAACGTTGTTGAACCAGCCGTACTCCATACCCTCGCGAGAGGTCCAGACGTTCTTACAGGTGATAGAGCAGGTGTGACAACCGATACATTTATCAAGGTTCAGCACCATGCCGACTTGGGAACGAATTTTCATTTGGCTGCCTCCTGAACGTAATCGTTGTTCTCACCGTCCAGCCAGTCGATGTTCTTCATTTTCCGTACCACAACAAACTCGTCGCGGTTGGAACCGACAGTACCGTAGTAGTTAAAGCCGTAAGCCTGTTGTGCGTAACCACCAATCATGTGGGTAGGTTTCGGACAAGCCCGGGTTACGGAGTTGTGGATACCACCCCGGGTACCGGTAGTTTCAGACCCTGGTACGTTCACGATACGCTCCTGGGCGTGGTACATCATGGTCATACCTTCGTTAACACGCTGGGAGACCACAACACGGGCTGCAATAGCACCGTTAGAGTTAAAGATCTCAACCCAGTCGTTGTCTTCGATACCGACTTTCGCCGCGTCTACTTCAGACATCCAGATGATCGGACCACCGCGGGACAGGGTCAGCATGATCAGGTTGTCGGAGTAGGTTGAGTGGATACCCCATTTCTGGTGCGGAGTGATCCAGTTCAGTGCGATCTCCGGATTGCCGTTTGGCATCTTGTTCAGTACCGGCTCGGCCGCTTTAGTGTTGATCGGCGGACGATACACAAGCAGGCTCTCACCGAAGTCACGCATCCACGGGTGATCCTGGTAGTACTGCTGACGACCGGTCAGGGTACGCCATGGGATCAGTTCATGAACGTTGGTGTAACCGGCGTTGTAAGATACGTGCTCATCTTCCAGACCTGACCAGGTCGGAGAGGAGATAATTTTACGCGGCTGCGCCTGAACATCGCGGAAGCGGATCTTCTCTTCCTGCTTTGGCTTGGCCAGGTGAGTGTGATCCAGACCGGTGGCTTCGCCCAGTGCTTCCCAGGCTTTTACTGCTACGGTACCGTTGGTTTCCGGTGCCAGGCTAAGGATCATCTCAGCAGCATCGATCGCTGTTTCCAGCTTCGCACGGCCCTCGTGAGCACCCGGCTCATCGTGAGTCCAGTTCAGCTTCTTAAGGAAATCGACCTCTTCTTCGGTGTTCCAGGTGATACCCTTACCGCCGTTACCCATGGATTCCAGCAGTGGTCCAACGGAAGTGAAACGCTTGTAGATGTTCGGGTAGTCACGCTCAACCACCGCCAGTGTTGGCAGGGTTTTGCCCGGTACCGGATCACATTCGCCTTTCTTCCAGTCTTTTACATCGTATGGCTGGGACAGCTCTCCCGGGGAGTCATGCTGCAGCGGTACGGTAACCAGATCTTTTTCCACACCCAGATGGCCAACGCAGACTTCGGAGAATTTCTTCGCGATGCCTTTGTAGATATCCCAGTCAGAGCGTGCTTCCCATGCAGGATCTGTTGCCGCTGACAATGGGTGGATAAACGGGTGCATATCCGAGGTGTTCAGGTCGTCTTTCTCGTACCATGTTGCGGTTGGCAGCACGATATCGGAGTACAGACAGGTCGTGGACATACGGAAGTCCAGTGTGACCAGCAGGTCCACCTTACCTTCGGCGCCCTGATCATGCCATTTCACCTCTTCAGGCTTCTTACCACCTTGCTCGCCCAGGTCTTTACCCAGCAGGCCGTGGTTAGTACCCAGCAGGTACTTCAGCATGTACTCGTGACCCTTACCGGAGGAACCCAGCAGGTTGGAACGCCAGATGAACATGTTACGCGGGAAGTTCTGCGGGTTATCCGGATCTTCCGAAGCAAAGCCCAGAGCACCGGATTTCAGCTGGTCTACGGTGTATTCCTGTGGCGTTTTACCTGCCGCTTCTGCGGCTTTGGTCAGCTCAATCGGGTTAGTACTCAGCTGTGGTGCAGAAGGCAGCCAGCCCATACGCTCAGAACGTACGTTAAAGTCGACCAGGCTACCGGTGTACTTGGACTTATCTGCCATAGGCGACAGGATCTCATCCACTTCCAGCTTCTCGTAGCGCCACTGGTTAGAGTGGTTGTAGAAGAAGGAGGTACCGTTCATATGGCGTGGTGGACGCTGCCAGTCAAGACCGAATGCCAGAGGCAACCAGCCGCACTGCGGACGCAGTTTTTCCTGACCTACGTAGTGTGCCCAGCCGCCACCGGTCTGACCGATACAGCCACACATTACCAGCAGGTTGATCAGACCACGGTAGTTCATGTCCATGTGGTACCAGTGGTTCATACCGGCACCGACGATGATCATGGAGCGACCTTTAGTCTTATCCGCGGTATCGGCAAACTCACGGGCGATCTGGATCACGACTTTGCGATCCACACCGGTGATCTGCTCCTGCCATGCCGGAGTATACGGCGCGTTATCATCGAAGCTGGTTGCGACAAAGTCGCCGCCCAGACCGCGATCAACACCGTAGTTAGCCAGCATCAGGTCGCCAACGGTAACCACCAGCGATTCGCTGCCATCAGCCAGTTGAATCTTCTTGGCTGGCATGTTGTGGTGGATAACGTCTTCAAATTTGTTGTTGGTGAAGTGTTCGTTTTCAACACCACCGAAGTAAGGGAAGCCAACGGATACCACTTCGTCGTGGTTGTCCAGCAGGCTAAGTGCCAGATGCGTGTCGTTACCGGCACCGCCTTCTTTGGCTTCGATGTTCCACTTACCTTTCTCGCCCCAGCGGAAACCGATGGAACCGTTTGGTACGACAAAGCTGTTGCTGGATTCGTCGAATGCGACAGTCTTCCAGTCAGGGTTGTTGTCCTGACCCAGGTTAGCGTCGAAGTCAGCGGCACGGATAAAGCGGCCAGCGGCGTAGCTGCCATTGTCACGCTTCTCCAGTTGTACCAGGAATGGCATATCGGAGTAGCGGCGCGCGTAATCAGTAAAGTACTCGCTTGGCTTGTCGACGTGGAATTCTTTCAGGATTACGTGGCCCATGGCCATCGCCAGTGCAGCATCGGTACCCTGTTTCGGGTTCATCCACTGGTCACACAGTTTGGCGACTTCAGAGTAGTCCGGGGTGACTGCAACGGTCTTGGTACCCTTGTAGCGCACTTCAGTAAAGAAGTGAGCATCCGGAGTACGGGTCTGAGGTACGTTAGAACCCCATGCAATCACATAGTTAGAGTTATACCAGTCGGCAGACTCAGGTACGTCGGTCTGTTCACCCCAGGTCATTGGAGACGCAGGAGGCAGGTCACAGTACCAGTCGTAGAAACTCAGGCAGGCACCACCGATCAGTGACAGATAACGGGCACCGGCTGCGTAAGACACCATCGACATTGCCGGGATTGGCGAGAAGCCGATCACACGGTCTGGACCGTAGTTCTTAATGGTATAGGTATTGGAAGCGGCGATAATCTCGTTGACTTCGTCCCAGCTGGAACGCACAAAGCCACCCTGACCGCGCACGGACTTATAGGATTTAGCTTTGGTCTGATCTTCAACGATAGACGCCCAGGCTTCTACCGGATCGCTGTGCTGGGCTTTCGCCTCACGCCACAGTTTCAGCAGGCGCTTACGGACGGTTGGATACTTCAGGCGGTTAGCACTGTAGATATACCAGGAATAGCTGGCGCCGCGAGGACAACCGCGAGGCTCATGGTTAGGCAGATCCGGACGGGTACGTGGGTAATCGGTCTGCTGGGTTTCCCAGGTAATCAGGCCGTTCTTCACATAGATTTTCCAGCTGCAGGAGCCGGTACAGTTTACACCGTGAGTTGAACGCACAACTTTGTCGTGCTGCCAACGCTGGCGATAACCGTCTTCCCAGTCACGGCTTTCTGACGTGGTGTCACCGTGGCCGCCAGAAAATTCACCGGTTTTCTGTTTTAGAAATTTTAGTCGATCAAGCAAATGGCTCATTTTGTCTCTCCTGAAACCTCGTGGTCAGGACTCGATCCGTGGGGGATTCCACCGGATTCTGGTCTGTTGTCTGCTTCTGTTTTTGGCCAACAGTTGCGGACGCCGTTTTTTATGTCTGTCGCTTAACCAGTCCATCCTTAGCCCGGTCTCGCGGTTTACTGTGACGTCAAAATTAAGCCAGTTTGGCCCTGCACCACTTGACCGAGATCAACATCTGAAAAGAGCGGAAAAGCCCGGAAAATCGCTTATACCACCAAAGAGGTATCTCTTTTTTAAAGGGTTAATGCACTGTTTTTAAAGGGTTTTAAGGGGTGGGGTGGATGTAGGTTGCCGAGGTAGGGGTAGTGGGAGTTCTTTGTGGGTATTACTCCAAAAACGGAACGTTTTTAAAGTGGCGGGTGGCTGGAACGTCTCGCAAACGAGACTCGCTGGAACGGCTGGCAAGCCAGCCTTGCTGGAAAAGGCGGAGGCCGGTAGGGAATAATCCGTTTTGTAGCGAGGCACGCCCCCGTGCCGATTTTCAGGAAGGTGGTGAGTGGCTGGATCGTCACGCAAGCGTGACTCGCTGGAAAAAGAAAAGAGAGGGACGTGGCTCGTTGCTCGAACGCATTAAAGAGCAATGCTTGCTCGTTGCTCGAAAAAGCGGAGCACGGTAGAGGTTGGATTGTTTTGTAGCGAGGCACGTCCTCGTGCCGATTTTCAGGAAGGTGAGATGAGTGGTGATACTATCCCCCAGACGTGGTTAGCAGGATGTGACTCGAAAACCCGTAGGGTGCGTTACAACGCACCATTTTATTGGTGCAATACGCTGTCGCTATTGCACCCTACAGATATTTGTTTGATGTATTCCAATCAAAAAACGCACCTCAAAGGGTGCGTTTTTCATCTAGCCACTCGCAAGGCGCTTCAGCGCCGTCCCGCAAGGTGGGCTTTGCCCGCCGTTCGAGCGAGCAAAGCTGTGCTTTGCGGTCTGGCTGAATTCAAAACCCTTAAGGGTTTTTGAATTCAGCTTTAGGGCTCAGGTAGTACCACCAGTTCAGCAGCAGACATACTGCGTAGAACACTGCGAAGCCGTACAGAGCCACTTCAGGCGTTGCCAGCTTGATCTGCTCACCGAAGATCTTAGGGATCAGGAAGGCGCCGTAAGCCGCTACCGCAGAAGTCCAGCCCAGTGCAGGACCTGCCTGCTCTTTCGGGAATACCATGGCGATAGTACGGAAAGTAGAGCCGTTACCGATACCAGTTGCTGCGAACAGCACCAGGAACAGGATCAGGAAAGGTACGAAGAACTCTTCCGGAGTTGCTGACTGGTAAGCCGCTTTCAGGAAGTAAGCTACACCCAGAGCACTGGCAATCATTACGATAGCAACGTACTGGGTTACTTTTGCACCACCAACCTTATCGGCCATCCAACCACCAATAGGACGGATCAGAGCGCCGATGAATGGTCCCATCCACGCGTACATCAGGGCAGATGGACCGGATGCATTCACAGTATTGTGGGTCATCACACCGTCAACCATCAGGTGCTGGTAACCGAATACTACTTTGATCGCCAGAGCGAAACCGGCGGAGTAACCGATGAAGCTACCGAAGGTCATGGTGTAGATGATACTCATCACCCAGGTGTGCTTGTTTTCAAAGATCTTGAACTGACGTTGCAGGTTCGGCTTGATATCACCCGGTACCATTTTCATCAGCATAACGGTGCTGAACAGAATACCAGCGATGACAGGCCACTTAGCCCAGCCAGGTGCGCCCATGCCCAGCGGTGCAGGCAGGATTACATACAGACCACAGGCAGCGGTGAAGAAACCGATCAGCAACAGACCGGAGATTTTGCCCATCGCGCCAACAGGAGAACCGATATCCGGAGATACGGCATCGGTACGGATGTTGTTCATACCGAACCAGCCAGCGATGGCCAGCGGCACCAGCAGTACCAGCCAGATGAAACCGGCGTTGTGGATATAGGTCTCAGAACCTGCAGGGATCTTACCGATCAGGGTACCGGAGGTGTTCTCCAGAATCATTGGAGTACCGCCGAAGATACCGAAGGTCATCACCAGTGGTACCAGGATCTGCATGGTGGTTACACCGGCATTACCCAGACCTGCGTTCAGACCCAGCGCCAGACCCTGCTGACGTTTCGGGAAGAAGAAGCTGATGTTGGACATGGAGGAGGCGAAGTTACCGCCACCAATACCGGACAGGAATGCCAGAATCTGGAATACCCACAGCGGTGTATCCTTGTCCTGCAGTGCGAAGCCGGCACCAGCGGCAGGCAGCATCAGCAGGGCAGTAGTGAAGAAGATAGTGTTTCGGCCACCGGCGATGCGGATAAAGAAACTACTGGGGATACGCAGAGTCGCCCCGGTCAGACCGGCGATACCCGCCAGTGTAAAGAGTTCAGCTTTCGCAAAAGGGAATCCCAGGTTCAGCATCTGAACCGTGATGATGCCCCAGTAAAGCCATACTGCGAAGCCGCACAACAGACTGGGGATGGAGATCCACAGGTTGCGGTTCGCAACGCTTTTGCCTTTGGACTCCCAGAATTTGGAGTCCTCGACATCCCATACTTTAATATCAGACATGTTTTTTTCCTCTGACTAACGTGGCTGCAGGCGTTGCCATTACAGGTCACGGCATGCTTTTTGATATAACCGAATTGCCAACATCCCGGCGTGCCGGTGGTCAGCCTTCCCGTACATTCGGGTTATGCTTCAAAAAGTTGTTCCGGATCGCGTCCTGCAGGCGTCTGCGACGGTCTTCCACGGACATGCCGTAGTACATGGCGAACATACAGACCGCCAAAAGACCGTACAGCAGCATGAAGCAGGAGCTGCGAATCCCCAGAATATCGGCCACCAGGCCGAAACAGATCGGCAGAATAAATCCACCGATCGCGCCAAGTACCCCGACTGCGCCGCCTACTACGCCCATCCTGTCGGGGTAGTAGTCATATACAGTGCGGAATACGCTGGCTTTCCCAAATCCCATTGCGATGCCCATCACCATCACCAAAACAGTAAACAGCCAGACCGGCATCTCCAGCAGGAAAGTAATCTCCCGATTGATGCCATGAACGGTCATAGTGGTAGGCGGATAGGAAAGGAAAAACAGGCACACTAGGCAGACCCAGAACACCGTCCAACTCACCCGGCGGGCACCGATCCGGTCGGAGCACCAGCCGCCGATAATGCGGGTCAGGGCACCGGGAACGGTGAATAGCAGGGTAAGGAAGGAGGCGCTCTTAAGGTCGAGCCCATAGTGTTCTACGTAGTAATCCGGCAGCCAGAGGGCTAACGCCACATAGCCGCCGAAAACGAAAAAGTAATACAGCCCGAAGCGCCAGACCCGCAGATCAAGTAACGGGGTCAGTTGCTGCTTCAGAGTAGGCATCGGCAGCGGCTTGCTGGTATTGGCACGACGGGGATCGTCCTGTGTCAGGAGCCAGAATACCAGTGCCAGGGTGATCAGGATAAAGGCGTAGACGGTCGGTGCCATGCGCCAGCCGTAAGCAATGATAATCAGTGGGGCGATCAGGTTGGTGATCGCGGCACCGAGGTTGCCGGCACCGAAGATACCCATCGCCAGCCCCTGGCTGTCGCGGGATGCCCAGGAAGATACGTAGTGAATGCCAAGGGCAAAACTGCTGCCGACCAGGCCGACGCCGAGACCGGCGATAACGTATTGCCAGTATGTCTCAGCAACAGAGAGAAGATAAAGGGGGATGCTGACAACGAAAACCAGGATCAGCATTAAACGGCGACCACCCCAGCGCTCTGCCATAATACCCATGGGCAGGCGTGCCAGCGCGCCGGTCAGGATTGGTGCTGCAACCAGAATCCCGAACTGGGTTTCGCTCAGCTGTAGCTCTTCTTTGATCTGTACGCCAATCACGGATACCAGCGTCCACGCAGCAAAGCAGCCTGCAAAAAGCAGGGTGCTCATAATCAGCGCTGATATCTGTTGTTGATTGTCGTTGCTATACATAAGGGCTATACATAGTGGCTATACATAAAGGGCACTACAAAAGTGATCCCGGTTGATAGTCGTCAACTTAATGCCGCAACGCGGATTAATTATTGATCGAAATCAAGATGTAACTGTCTGATTTGATAGCAGAATTAGCGCAGTACCACCTTGGAGGTACTCCCTATTAACTTTGTAACTGGCTGTTTTTACAGGTAATTTCTGAATTGTTTTTGAGACAGGATTAAGCGAGCAGGCTGAATCAGTTCTTTGTGAGTACACCCGGGCAAACCGGGGACAGTACGCTGAGAAGTGCGGTAAATTTGTTTTGTCCGAATCCGGGAAGCCGTTGGTAGTATGAATTTCTTTAAGCATTCCATTATTGCCCGACTGGGCGCAGCCATGCTGGCAATCAGTATGATGGCGCTGATCGGGATGATCAGCTCGGTGATTGTCGCGGAGAGTACCCAGGGTGATGCGGCCGGTATTAACCTGGCAGGTTCGCTACGGATGATGTCCTACCGCATCATTTCAGAAACCCAGTTGCATGAAGATGAAGCATCCGAAGTCTCCCTGATGCGGGTTAAGCAATCGATCGAGGAGTTCGACCGTCGCCTGCGCAGTCCGGTGCTGGCCAATGTTATGCCCGGCGATGATGATCATGAGCTGACCCAGCAGTACAACAAGATTATGCAGAAGTGGCAGAAAGATCTGTCTCCGGCATTGCTGGTCGCGGTAGAGGCTGGGCCTGCCGGTTATGCCGAATACGTTGATCAGGTTGAACAGTACGTACCGGAGATCGATCAGATGGTATTGCTGCTGGAACGCAGTACCGAGTCGAAGATCAAGTTGCTTAGTCTGGTGCAGGGTATCAGCCTGTTCATGACTGTACTGATCATCTTTATTGCCCTCTACGATATAAAGAGCAACGTCACCGAGCCGCTGGGCCAGTTGTTACAGATGGCCAAGGATGCCGGGCAGGGTAAGCTGGATTCCCGGGTCTATTTTGAAAGCGAGGATGAACTGGGGGTGCTGGCATCGACCTTTAACCAGATGGCAGAGGAACTGTCGAAAATATACGCCGATCTGGAAAACCGGGTGCAGCGCAAGACCTCTGAACTGCGAAACAGTAATGAATCGTTGCAATTGTTGTATCAGGCGACCAAACGCTTTAATCGCGATGAAGATATCTGCCACCGACTGATGCCGGTCCTGAAACATCTGGAAGCGGTCACGCCGGTGGGGCCGATCAGCGTTACCCTGTCTGAGCCTAACCAGGATCGGAACTACCGCCAGCTGACGACCCAACGGCTGGAGCGGCCGGTGGACTGCGGAGATCAGAGCTGTAACGACTGTCTGGTGAACCGGATGGATACCCGTGATCACGAGACCATCACCCGTCCGATAAAAACTCGCGAAGCGTTCTTTGGTGAGATGAGCCTGCAGTATCAGGCCGATAATCCGCCCACCGATGATCAGATTCAGCTGATCGAAACCATCATTGAAAACCTCGGTACAGTGCTGTCACTGGAGCTGAAAGCGGAGCGTGAGCAACAGATGTCGTTGCTGGAGGAACGGGCAGTCATTGCCCGGGAGTTACACGACTCACTGGCCCAGTCACTGTCTTATCTGAAAATGCAGGTAACCCGTCTGCAGTTGCTACGCAAAAAAGAGGCCGAGGAAGAGCAGATCGATGATGTGGTGGGCGAGCTGAAAGAGGGGCTTAATAATGCTTACCGTCAGTTACGTGAACTGCTGACCACCTTCCGGCTGACGCTGGATCAGCCAGGGTTATATCCGGCGTTGGAAAAAACCGTGGCCGAATTTTCAGACCGACTGGGTTTCCCGGTCCAACTGGCCTACGGTATTACTCATCAGACTCTGTCGCCCAATGAAGAGATTCATGTATTGCAGTTAGTCCGTGAGGCACTGGCGAATGTGGTTAAGCATGCCCAGGCCAGTGATGTATCGGTGAATCTGAAGCAACAAAACGGCACGGTTGAAGTCAGAATTGAAGATAACGGTAAAGGCATTCCGGATAATCAGGATATGACTAACCACTACGGACTGGTGATTATGCGCGACCGTGCAACCACACTGGGTGGACACTTGCAGGTATTCAATCGGGATGATTGCGGCGTCTGCGTACAGATGACCTTCCGCCCGAAAGTTAAACATAACGGAGAGTAAACAGACCATGAATGATGAAGTAGCCACCGCATCGGTATTGTTGATTGATGATCATCCACTGCTCCGTAAAGGGGTGAAACAACTGATCGATCTTGAAGATGATCTGACGGTGATCGCCGAAGCCAGTAATGCTGAGGATGGTGTCCGTGAAGCGGTGGAGCATGCGCCGGACCTGATTCTGCTGGATCTTAATATGCCGGAAATTAATGGTCTGGAAACTCTGAAGATGCTTCGCGAAGCCGATGTCAGTTCCCGGATTGTGGTGTTCACCGTGTCAGATAATGAAGAAGATGTGGTAGCGGCTTTACGCGCTGGCGCAGACGGTTATCTGCTCAAGGATATGGAGCCGGAAGAGTTACTGAGTAATCTGCATCAGGCGGCGTTGGGTAAAATGGTGATCAGTGATCGTCTGACCGCGTTGTTGGCTCAGGCTCTGCAGTCAGGGCGCACCGCAAAGTCCTCTGATATCAATAGTCTGACCCCGCGGGAGCGACAGATAATCAAACTGATCGCAGCCGGACTGCCGAATAAACTGATCGCCCGTAAACTCAGCATTACCGAAGGCACGGTCAAAGTGCACGTGAAGCACCTGCTGAAAAAGCTGCATCTGCGTTCGCGGGTAGAAGTGGCTGTCTGGGCGGTGCAGGAAGGGCTATCTTAGCAGGCTGTGTGTTTTTGCTTTCCAGGTAAAGCTCGCTAAAAAGTTACGTTTTTAAAGTCATATTTTGAGTGATACTATAGTGATACTTATGTGCTGGGTGACTTTATGAGAATAGAACTGGTTACAACACTGAAACGACAGGCAACTAAGTTGTTGGCAGATCTCCGTGAGACGAAAGAACCGATTCTGATCACTGAACATGGTCAGCCTTCAGCGTACTTGCTGGATGTAGCAGATTATGAGTTGATGGTGGAACGCATGAAAATTCTGGAAGGGATTGCCAGAGGAGAACAGGCTGTACGTGACGGTCAGACCCTGAACATGGAGCAAGCTCAGGATAAAATGGCGAAATGGCTGAAATAGTCTGGACAGAACCTGCGTTGAACAATCTTGAAGAGCTTGCGGAGTACATTGCCATCAGTAACCCGAAAGCAGCAAAAAGGCTTGTTGCCAACGTTTTTGAAAAGATCCAACGGCTGACATTGTTTCCAGAATCAGGGCGTATTCCTGAAGAGATCAATACCTTTAACTATCGTGAGATTGTGGTGAATCCCTGCCGTATTTTTTATAAGTATGAGGGGGATTCGGTGTATATTCTTCACATTATTCGTCAGGAAAGAGATTTGAAGCGGTATCTGCTTGGCGTACATCCTGATTAAATCGTTGAATACCTCCCTCCAGGAAACTGCACTATGTCCCGACTTTTTGAAGAAATTGATAGCCAGTCCGGCCCGCTGGGTCTGATCTCTCTGCGCCGACGCCGTATGCCAGCTCTGGGGGATCGGGATATCTATGAGGTGAAACTCAACGAAGAGTTTCTGATGTCCAGTCTGTTTGTCGATGCTGAAGAAGCGCTGTCTGATCTGGGCCTGGCGGCAGTTGAAGGGGATAGTCTCAGTGTTGTCGTCGGTGGACTGGGGTTGGGTTATACCGCTGTTGCGGCCCTGAAAGATCAGCGTATTGATGAATTGCTGGTGGTGGATGCCATCGAAACGGTAATCGAGTGGCATCAGAAAGAGCTGGTGCCTCTGGGTAAAGCGCTGAATGCTGATTCCCGCAACCGCTATGTACACGGCAGCTTCTTCGATCTCGCGACAGCACCGGAAACCGGCTTTGATCCTGATGCGCCGGGGAAGAAGTTTGACGCCATTCTTCTGGATATCGATCACTCGCCAACCGAATACCTTAACTCAGCCAATGCCAGTTTCTATAGCACTGAGAATCTGTCATTAATGGCACAGCAGCTTAAGTCCGGAGGTGTATTTGCAATGTGGTCGCAGAACCTGCCGGAACCGGAGTTTGAAGCCCTGCTGAAAACGGTATTTGCCGATGTGCAGTCGCACATTATCTCTTTTCAGAATCCCTTCCAGAGCAGTGAGTCGACCAATTCGGTGTACGTCTGTATTAAGGGTTAATCCTTCCGGGGCTGAAGCTCTTGACTGAACCTCTGTCTTTATCTGGCCTTAAAATTGCTGTTAGTTCTCCCTGAGAAATAAAATCACCTGCTCCGGGCAGGGTAAGTCTTAGGGAAAGCTATGTATATATTAACCCTGCTCCCAAATACCTTCATTCAGGATAAGCTCAAAGTCGCATATCAAGGCAGGGCTTACAGGTAATAGTGGTTCTATTGGCAAAAGCCGTAACGCAGAGATGCGACTTTGAGCTTATCCCTAACAATATATTTTTAAAAAGAAAGGTCGCCCTTTGCTTGCCCTCGGACGGCGTTATCAGTGTTGGCAGTAGAGTGACTACTCCGGCACACTGATGTCTTGCCGAGAACAAGCAAAGGACGACTGAATTGTAGGTATTTGGGAGCCGGGTTAATACTGCAATCAATCGGGATTCAGGCAGGTTCAGGGGTAACTTCTGGTCGCGTTTCTGGTCGCGAAAGTGCGGCAACAGATCTGGTCATTTCGTCGCAGCAAGCGGCAACATCTGGCCAGTCCGGGACAGTGAATCTGTCGCAGGAGTCAAAAACCCTGGCATCCAGTAAAGCGGTCTACCCAATGGAGACCGCTGACGGACCTCGGGATGTCGATCTGGACAGCTACTTTAAACCGGGCGCTCATCTGAAAAATGGTTTGCTTGATCCGGGGGCTCTGTTGCTGCCAAACGCGGCAAATGTTGCAGCACTGCAACAGCATATCAGCCAGCGCTTTCCTGAGTTTCTGGGCCGTCATGATATTCCGGAAGCACCCGCTACCATTCGCTTTGACCAGCAGGGGCAACTGGTGTTGCCGCAGGACTATCCCTATGCCGGGCAACTGCAGCAGGCGTTGAAAGATGAGCCGGAGATGCAGCGTATGCTATCGACGGTGAATGGGCTGAGCTCTCATGTGGCGGCCCTGAAATCACTGCAGCCAATGCATGACGCACTGGATCAGGCCGGTTCCGATGCCGAGGTAAAGAGCATTCTGGAGCGCTTCAGCCATCTGCTGGGGGATAATGTGCAGTATCCAGAGGTGAGTCTGGCGTTCAACGCCGATGGCAAGCTGACTGTGCAGGCTGGCAGTCAGGCTGGCAGTCGGGCACTGGTCTGAATCATCAGGGAGCGATTATGAGTCAATCCGATAAATTCTGGGACGGTGTGGCTGAAAAGTACGCCCGCAAAGCGGTACCCGATGAGGCGGCTTATCAGCGCAAACTGGCTGAAACCCAGAGCTTTCTGACTGCGGACATGCAGGTGCTGGAGTTCGGTTGTGGAACCGGTACCACGGCGATTCATCATGCCTCTTATGTAAAGCATATTGATGCGCTGGATATCTCAGACAAGATGCTGGAGATCGGTCGCCAGAAAGCGCACAAGGCAGGCATAGAGAATATTACCTTCAGCCGCGGGACACTGGCAGAGTTTAATGCCGGCACAGCAAGTCAGGATGCGGTATTGGGCTTGAATGTGATCCATCTGATTCCGGACCGGCAGGCAACATTTGCAGAGGTAGCCCGTGTGCTGAAACCCGGTGGGGTGTTTGTCAGCGCCACTGGGTGTCTGGCACATTCATGGCTGCGCTTTCTGACACTGATTGTGCCTCTGGGCAAGTTGTTCGGTTTGATGCCGGATCTGTTCGTGATCTCGGAAGAACAGCTGGTCAGGGAGATAACCGATGCCGGCTTCAGCATCGAGACTCGCTGGCATCATGGCACGCAGGGCATCGAGGTATTTATTATCGCGAGAAGAATTTGAAGGGGGGCTGATAGGGCAATGCCGTTCACTTAAGCATTTGAGCTTAGTTCAGGCTTGATAGAAAATCCGATGTTGTTTTCAGTATCAATTTTTTTACGCTTTTTTCGGGTAGCGAGGCACGTCCTCGTGCCGATTAACACGATTTTTTCGGCACGAGGGCGTGCCTCGCTACAGGTCCAATCGAACCGCTTTTATAGAATCAACCTTAAGTGAACAGCATTGCGCCTATAGCGGGCTTTTTTGTGCCTGAATCAGGGAGCTACATTCAAAAGTAAATTAATATTCACTTTATTAGTAATATCTAATATTATTGCTTCATTAGAATTTACTAATGGAGTTGATAATGTCCCGCCCAGAATTCCGTTCTGTTATTTCAGTCATGCTGGCTTGTCTTCTGACAGTGTCCGCTGGCGCTGCTGAAAAGCCCGAAAAAAAATCCGCTCAGACTGAACTTGATCTGTATGTGACGGCTACTGAAGCCTGGCATATGTTGCAGGAAAACAGTGATGCCGTTCTGGTCGATGTCCGGGATCCGGTCGAAATTAAGTTCACAGGTTTTGCCACCCCGACCCGGATTCATGTGCCGTGGATGCTGGCAGACCTGTCTGGCTGGAGTGATAAGAAAAGCAGCTGGGCGATGGCTAAGAACCCGGCATTTGAGCAGCAGCTGTCAGACAAGCTGGCGGCTCTGTCCGTTGCTAAGAATGCACCGATAATCATCATGTGCCGGTCAGGCTCTACCCGAAGTGCACCGGCTGTGAATATGCTGGCCGCTCAGGGATATAGCAATGTCTGGACCGTGGTGGACGGTTTTGAGGGCAGTACCCTGAAAGAAGGTGATTCGAAAGGGGTGAGAGCGGTCAATGGTTGGCGCAATTCAGGCCTGCCGTGGAGTTATAAAGTCGATCCGGCTGTCGCCTGGCAGCCAGTAAAATAGGGAGTTGATGATGAAAAAGAGTTTACAAGCGGTACTGGTTGCGACGGTTCTTGCAGTACCTGCGCTAGCGCAGGCCGAAGCGGTTGATAAGGTTCTGATTACCCTGACCAGTGCCGAACAGCAGACCCGTGGTATGGCAATGGTA
This sequence comes from Amphritea sp., assembly GCA_025800245.1. Classification (GTDB taxonomy): domain Bacteria; phylum Pseudomonadota; class Gammaproteobacteria; order Pseudomonadales; family Balneatricaceae; genus Amphritea. The sequence goes on from JAOXSA010000127.1 coordinate 34,567, forward strand.
CTGGGTAACACGATGCAGGCACAGGGCGCTGAAGTCAGCGTGTTGTTATGTGACACTGCCGGTGATATGGCATTGAAAGATCAGCAGTCAGCGCCGCTTAAGCCAAAAAATGTAACGCCGGAACAGCTGATGAAAAAGCTGATTGCCGGTGGTGGTAATGTACAGGTTTGCGCCTTGTATCTGCCTAATAAAGGTGTAAACGTGGATGCGTTACTGGACGGTGTAACTGCGGCAAAACCGCCGGTTATGGCAAAAGCACTGACTGATACCGGTACCCGCGTATTCAGTTTCTGAGGAACGTATTTCTGAATGCTGAAAGGCGTGATATCTGCGGGTATCACGCCTTTTTTATTTCACTCCCCGAAGTGGGGGATTGATTGACCGAAGTCTTAGCTCTCGGTCCAATACTGGAGTAAAGTGTCGCTTATAGTAGTCATTTTCAGGAAGGTCTATGGTTCCCCGAGCTGGCTGTTTCACCCTGATCGTTTTTCTCAGTTCTTTCTCTCTGTCCAGTGCGGCTGATTCGCAAACGGTTTCTTCAGGTCCGTCAGGCTATCTGACGGTTTTGCTTACCCTGCTCGTTGTTGTTCTTTGTGGTGTGACCCTGAAACTGCTCCAGAGTAAGAAACAGTTGCAGAAACAGTTCGGTCAGCAGCAGGAGTTGATGCAGTCTCTGATCAATAATCTGCCGGATGTGATGGTCCTGAAAGATGAGCGAGGCAAATTCCTGCTTTGTAATGAGACTGTGGCAAGGCTTTACGACACCACACCTGAACAGATGGTAGGTAAAGATGATGCTGACTTCGGGGTGCCTGCTGAACTGGCAGATGCAATGCGTGATAATGTTCTTGATATTATGGCTCGCGGTGAGACGGAGGTGGTGTTCGAGGACAGTACCGACGGTAATTCCGGAGAGATAAGACATTTCAAGTCTACCAAGACACCTTATAAGGACCTGCAGGGGCGTTCCCGGATTCTGGTGATCGCCCATGACATTACTGACATTGTCCGGGCTCAGGCGCAGCTGGCTGAGAACGAAACTAAACTGCAAACCATTCTGGATAATGTTGATGCCTATATCTTCCTGAAAGATATGGATGGCCGTTACCTGTTTGCCAATCAGCCGGTCTGTGATCTCTGGCAGGTCGGGCTCGATCAGATCATCGGTCACACTGATCACGACTTTTTTGATGAGCAGATGTCATCTCAGATTCAGACTCATGATCGTCGGGTTCTGGATCATGGAGAGGTCCTGCGCGAAGAGGAGCGTGGTACGGTCATACAGACGGGTAAAACTGCAATCTACAAGGCGACTAAGTTACCTCTTCGCCGGGAAGATGGTTCAATCTATGCCCTGTGTGGCATCTCCGTTGATATAACTGCTCAGAAAGAAACCGAGGAAGCTCTGCGGGAAAGTGAGCAGCGTTTCAAACTGGCCGGTAAAGTTGCCTACGATCTGATCTATGAATGGGATGTCGCAACCAATGGTCTGCGTTGGTTTGGTGATATTGATG